>JASHOY010000409.1 GCA_030038435.1 Acidobacteriaceae bacterium
TTGTATCCCACCGCCGGCAGATTCGTGGCGAGGAAACGCACGTGGAGAAAGCCTTCTTGGTCTTGCATGGTTTCCAAAGGCACATCGCGGTGCGTGGTCAGGTCAACCAGCCGCTCGTGCATGGGCAGATCCATTTCAACCAGCGCGTTCCGCGTCCAGTTGAGGGGGTTGAAGACGATGAGCGTCCCGCCCGGCACGTGAATGTCGCGCGCCAACTGGCTGAGGGCGCGCTCGCGCAAATCGGCAATCTCGAAATGCGCCTGCGTTGCGTAGTTATCCTTCACGGCCAGTTGCTGCACCGACTCTTCGCTGTCAGGCTGTGAGATCGAGCCGCCCGCGCCCCACGTGTGTTCCGCGAACAGCAGAATGTTGTTCCAGGCATCCTCCAGCTCCGCTTTGGGTGGATGAACGTTGGGATTCAGGACGTGCGATACCGTCGAAGCAATCTCCGCCCTCAGCGCGTCGCTCTGATTCTGCCGGTCTTTCGCCGCATAGTAGGCGTCGGAGCCGATTCCGTCCTCCCAGTACGGCCCCATGTCGCCCTTGTAGGTCTGTAACTCCGGCCCGTAGTGCGCATCGATGTAGCGGAAAAAATCCGCAAAGGTAGCGTACTCGAGCTTTGGATAGGCATAGGCGCTGTTCCAGGTAGAAACAAACGTCGCCAACTGCGGATGCAAAGCCGTGTTCTCAAACTGCGCGCCATACATCATAACAACGTCCGGTTTATATTCCGGCCGGTCGTAAGGAGCGAGAAACTCCGGCAGCGATCCGCGGATAATCGCATTGGTCGGATCGACTGTAAAAAACCGCCAAACCTCCGAGTAACTCCACGAATACCAGAAGAGCACCTTCTGTCCGTCCGGGCCCTCCCACCAGAAAGGCGACTTCTCGTTCCACTGTTCGTGCATCAGAACCGGCGCGCGGTCCTGGTTTCCACCCGCCGCCCAGAAGTGGATGCCGGCGCTTGCCAGCACCGATGGATATGCGCCCGTGTAGGAAGGAACGTCCGTCGTGGTCGCGTAGTCGAACGGCAGCCCATGCTCGCGCGACATGCGTTTGGTATAGTAGAGCGAGCGGTAAAGCGTTTCGAGCGACGCGTAGCCCGTGAGCAGGTTGAAGTAATCCGCGGGCAGGCCAATCTTCCTGGCGCGGATCAATCCGAGAACCTCATCCCGTACCGGCTTCGACCGCGATTCCATCAACTGCTGCAGGTTCCAGGAGCCGTCGGTCGAAAATCGGAAATCGGGATGCTCCTCGATCAGGTCCGCCGCTTCCACCAGCGTGTGCGCCTGCCCTTCGGCTACCTTCCCCTGATAATCCGTGTAGCCAATGTCGACGTGCGTGTGCGGAACAACGAATACGGTCCACTTCCGCTCCGCCGTCAGCGCCAAATTGAATGACCGATGTACTCCGGCAGTAACCTTCAGGCGCGCATTCGTAGTTCCCTGCCACTCCGGAACGCCGAACTCCACTCGCTCTTCGTCAAAGCCGTCTCTGCTGGCAATCGCAGCCTTGTAACTCGCTCCGTTCACCGTAAGTACGGCCTCGCCCGCGGAAATATCTCGATTGAACCGCAGATAAGCGTCCACCAGCTCGACCAGCTTGCCCGCCCGCTCGCGATAGAACATGGTGGGAACCGCGTCAACGCGCACCGCGCTCCGGTCGTATCTCGCCCGCGCATCGTTCGAAAGGCCGATGAAATCGTAGCGCACGGAGCCGCCGGATGCAGCAGACTCCGCCGAGCCCGCTTGAAGATCGACCGGAGTCAGCACCAGAGCATTCTCGCCCTTTGCCAGATACTGCGTCGGCAGCTCAATCGTCAGCACGCCGCCAATCGAGCTGGTGCCGTCATAGATGGGATGGGTGCGCAGATAAAAATCCCCTTTGTGCCCATTGATCGACACTTCGAGATCGGGCACGCTCACATATCCCGTAAGCAAAGAAACCTTCAGCGTGAAAACTCCCCGCGGAGCCGCATCCAGATGGAAGCGAATCTCGTACTCGGCCCCGGCCTGCTCCAGAGCCGGCCAGTCGCGGCTCCAGTCGCTCTGGCCCACTTGATAGTCGATGTGGGCAGCCGGAGCAGCCTTGAACTCCAGGTCGGAGTTATCCAGCTTGCCGATCTGCCAAAGCTCTCTCGCCTGGCCGTGCGCCTGCAGTCTGATGAGACCGGCGGTCAAACAAAATAAGCATGACACTGCAAGAAGGCGTTTCACGTGTTCATTCATCCGTTCGCACCTGCCCTTTCTCTATGTCTGCGTTTATCTGTTACGTAGTGGAGCGAGTGGCGCGAATTTCAATATCGCAAATGCTTCCGGAGATAAACATCGCACCGTAGTGCTGTATGCATCCCTTCCATTTTTCCGGGTTCAGTCGCAATGCACCGTTCTACATTATCAAAGTGAACAGTCTCCATACGCGCTCGGTTATGCGCCGCGTTTCGTGAGTGCCTCCATGGAGACCCACATCGGCGCTGAATACGATGCTTCCGCTCCTGGCATGGAACGGTATGCGATTTCAGCAGAGACAACTCTGCGCTGTCCGCAATCGGCTCATCTGTCCAAACTTCGCGCGGGTCGCCCTCTGGAAATATACTCTTCCGCACCGGTTCCCCCGCAAACACCGGCGCAACTATTGATCGATGCCGAACGGCATATTGATCGTCGATCCCTCTTGCGGCAAACTGGTCCGTCTGGCAATGGAATCGCCAGCAAATGCAGATTCGCAAATATCTTTCACTTCTCGCGTAAGTTTAAACCAGCGTTCGGCCGATGCCCGGTCGCTTGCACGAAATGATCGTGCGGATTGCACGGAACCGAATCCTATGACTGCGACAGTATTGCGAGCTGACCGCCGCGCCAACACCTTCCGTATTTGCTGCGGTTTAGTCCATTTTCAATTGCTCCGATGGCTTCTCCGATTCCGGGCCGGGCCGGCAGCCTTGTTCGTTTTTTCGTTATCGGAAGCGTATGAGTTCCCTTAGAATCCAGAGCATCTTCAAAACGAGTCAACTTCTTCATTGGTCGCCCCGTATTCGGCGTCAATCTTCACCTGCGTTATATACCCCCGGGACAAGCGCGCCCGTTTTTTCAAAGCAATTCCAATCCGCAGCAGAAGCGGAAGCATGAGCAGCGCGACCAGCGCCGGGCGATAGCGCGGATCGAGCCAGCGAAGAAGGAATTGCTGCCCTGCAACGCCCAGGCCGAGCGCCGCTGCCCAAGCGACCACGCACAGCGGACACTTGGGCAGCAGGAACGCGCTCACAAACGCCAGGCCGCTCAGAGCCGAGCGCAGCGTACGCCGGCCGCGATCGCGCGCCGGTGCCTCCGCACTCCGCCCCAGCGGCTGGCGATGGCCGGGCAGCGAAGCATGGCTGTGGCAACAACTCGGTTTCGTGGCCTTCATACGGCCTCCTCGCGTCAACACATGCTGCCGGTGAGTTTTACCGCACTTCGGTCAGGAATATTTTTTTGGCCGCAGCGCTTTGCGCCACGGACGAGTGGTAGACCTGATCGTGCGTGCGCACCTCGACCTCGTAACGCGCGTTGCCAAGGTCGGATTCGGAGAGTCCGTGCAGCCCGATGGCCGCCTTGGCCTCAAGGTGCGCCTGGCAGTTCATGCATCCCTGCACGCTCCACCGGCTGAGGATGGCCTCGGTGCCCAAGTGCAGCCGTTTGCCCTCCACATTGGCGAAGGCCGAGATGAGGAACGATCCGCGGATGGCGGCGCGGTTGATGCCGCGGACGCGCACGGCCGGAGCGCTGGGCGCGGCGGCCAGCATGGCCTTTGCGGCAGCAACGTCGTCCAGCGATCCGGGACCGTAGGTGTACCCGAGCTGCGTCTCGATGTTGACGCAATCGAGAGATCTGTAAAACGACCCGTCGTCTTTTTTGAACGGCGCCATCGGGCTCTCCATGGTCAGCCAGCTATTGGGCACCATGCCGGGCGTCGGTCCCTGGCTGTCCACGGTGTTCGTGCCCGGGTACTCGGGGATGATGTCGAACGAGTCGGTCTTGCCGTGCTTCTTCTGCCACAGCCAGAAGACGCGATCGACAAAGCAGTGGTGGAAAAAGAAGATGGGATCGAGACCCGCGGTGTCGTTCTCGCCCATGTCGCCGTTGGCGCCGGGAATCGGCGAGCGGTCGTAGCCCGGTGCGTCGTAACCGCCGACGGCAAGATGAATGCTGTTGTGCGGGCTTTCGAGCGGCACAATGGTGGTTCCGTTGATCTGGTTCCACTGCTGCGCGGACGTGGTGTTCGAGAACAGCGTGTAATTGGGCGCGTCCAGGCAGTCGATGTACTTCTGATGAACGTTCGTGGGGATGGGCTTGCCGTTGACGACGATGTACGAGGTAAGCCACGCAATGACGTTCAGATTGAGGATCTGCACGTTCTCGGCGTAGTTCGGGTACATGGCGTTGTGCGCCTTGGTGGCGGCGCGATCGGCTTCGGTCCCCACCAGCCCAGAGAGCGGATAGCGCACGGTTTCATAGCCCTTGGGCTTGCTGTAGTTCGGATCGTCGCCGTTGATGTTGTCGGTGATGTTCTGGTTGAACACGAAGGACCGGAGCGGATTGGGGATCTCCACGCCGTCGAGCGTGAAGGTTTCCTGGGTGAGTGCCGACGGGATTCCGGTGGTGAGCGACTCCTGGCTGCACTCGTCCCAGAACGGCAGCATCACGTCCTCGCATCCGGGGATGCTCTGCAGCGCCTTCTCGAGCTTGTACAGGTAAACGCGGTGCCAGGTGGGGAAGAGCGCGTTGCCGTGATTGCAGTAGCCGCCCCAGTAGGCGCTGCTGCCCCATCCCGCGCCGCGGAACGGCTCGCCGTGATAGCCGCCCAGCATGAAGAACGACCGCTCGTCCTCCGGCGGAAGCTCCTTGATCGCCTTCCACGCGCGCATCAGGTCTTCCAGCGGCTTCTTGTTTCCGTTGTTGTAATCGTTCTGCAACTCCACGATCGATCTGCGGACTCCGACAGCCATGATGATCTCCTTGGCGCGCCGCGGCGCGCAATGTAACAGGTTGGGGTGGACGTGTCAGTGGTTGTGCTTCATGCCGGCCATTCCCAGCCCTCCGCCGGGCGCGCTCAGGTCGGGCACGATCTCGATGTTGAGCATCATGCCCCCATCCTCGTGGTCGAGGATGTGGCAGTGAATGACAAACTCGCCGATGTAGCGGTCGTAGGTGGTGCGAATGTGAACGTTGTAGCCGTTCTCCACAAAGACCGTGTCGCGGAACGTGTGCCACATTCCGCAGTACTGGTTGGCCAGCCCCTGCGGATCCGTGGGCAGATCCTTCCTGCACTCGCCGTCGGCGTCATAGATGGAAGCCTGCGTGCCGTCGGGCAGGATCTGTTTC
>JASHOY010000410.1 GCA_030038435.1 Acidobacteriaceae bacterium
ACGCGCCCTTGCAAACCATGCTCAATGAGACGGTCTTCAATGACTATCACATTTTCCGCGCCGACATACAGATCCTGACCTCCAACAATTCCGCAGGGAATTCCGGAGCACAGCCGCCCGGAAGCGCGCTCTCAGAGTCCGCGGCAGCAAACCCGGCCCCGGCAGGGCAGGGAACTGCCTCCGCAGGCGAAAGAGCGCCGGGTACATCGACGGCGCCCGGCTCCCCGGCCGCTCCATCGTCGATCGCGTCGTCTGTCCCAGCGCCTGCATCCGCAGCAGTTGCGCCTGCCGCGCCCGGCAATCCGGCTGCGCTGGAAAGCCCGGCAACTTCGCCGGCCACCGCCCCGTCTTCAGCTCCCCCACCGCCATCTTCCGCTCCGGAGATGGCGATCGTCGCGCCGGGCGCATTTCCGCAGTCAACGGCGCCATCGGCTGCCCCAGCCAGCGCCGGGTTCTCTCTGCATCTCAATGCCCGGCTGGTGGATGTGGATGTGACCGCCTACGACAAAAAAGGCCGTCCGGTGACCGATCTGACGAAGAACGATTTTGTCATTTACGACAATGGCCGAAAGCAGAGTCTCAGCTCCTTCGCGCCAGTCAGCGCCGCGTCAACAAGCCCGCAGACCCCTGCAACGCCTGCATTGCCGCTCTTCTATTCCAATCTGCCCGCGGCCATCGAGGGTGGCGAACAACCCCCCGGCGCGTCTCGGCCGGAGAGCTCCACCGTTTTGCTCCTTGACCCGTCCAGCCTCGACTTCGCCGATCTTAACCATGCCCGCGAGCAGATTCTCAACTTCCTCGGCCGCCTTCCCGCGTCTCAACGCGTCGGTCTCTTGGTCCGGACCGGCTCCGGATTTCGCATCCTTGCGCCACAAACAAGCGACCACGCCGCGCTCGGCTCGGCCTTGCGCCAGTGGATGCCTACGGCTCCGGCTCTTGCCCGCGCGCAGGAAGAAGAAGCGCGCAACCGGCAGCAGTTCGACACCGTAGATTCCGTGACCGCAATGCAGGGCGTCAACGGCAACATGACCATGCCGGGCGCCGACAACAGCGATACCGGCTACATGGGGGCCGTCGATCCCAAGCTGATGAATGAGGGAACTGACCCCACCCGCAACGCGCTTGCCGCGCTGATTGCGGTGGCCGCAAATCTCGACGCGATTCCCGGCCACAAGGATTTGGTCTGGGTGGCCAGCGACAACGTGCTGGCCAACTGGAGCGATCAGCAGGCAGGCGCCGACATTCGCTCAAACGCGGCAGACAACCTCGGCGTGCGCGCGCAGGAAGCGCTCAACGACGCCCATGTGAGTCTCTACCCGCTCGATGTTTCGCAGTTGGAAACCGCGGCCACTGACGCAAGCCACGAGAACAACAGCGTGCAGTTGAATGCCGCCGAGCAAACCATGAATCCGGGCGTGGGGCGCGAGGCCAGTATGACCGGCGGCCGGGCGCAGGCCGAGATCCTTCAGGATATCCACGCGGTTCAACCCGGCATCCAGCACCTGGCGCAGGCCACCGGCGGCCAGTCGTTTCCACGAGCCGGCAACCTGGCGGGCGAGCTCAACAGCGTGGTCGCCGGCGGCGACGCTGCTTACCTGCTCAGTTTTTCGCCCGATACGCAGCCCGACGGCAAGTACCACCGCATCACCGTATCCGTCCCTTCGCGCCGCGGAATCAGGCTGCGCTACCGCGCCGGCTATCTCTACACACAAGAGCCAGACACACTGAAGGAGCGCTTCCGGCAGGCCATCTGGCAGCCGCAGGACGACACCGGGATTGGCCTCACCGCGCATTGGGATCACGCTTCGCAGGGCAGCGCCGTCTCGCTTCAGATCGCCGCCACCGACATCGGCATGGCCCGCCAGCGCGGCCGCTGGACCGGCAAGCTCGATATCTTTCTCGTGCAGCGCGACGACACCGGCACCCATGCCGCCGTAAAAGAGCAAACCCTGGCTCTCAACCTGAAAGCCGCAACCTATCAGCGCGTGCTGCAAAACGGCATTCCCTTTGCCGAGTACGTTGAGCACCAACAGGTCTTCGGCACCGTGCGCATCATTGTGGTCGATGAATACTCCGGGCGCATAGGGTCCATCACTCTGCCGGCGTTACCGGAGCGGGCGAGCCGGTAGAAGCAGCCGCACGGAAATCGTCAGGCAATGGCGTGCAGTTGTAGGCCAGCCGCTTCAGTCCAGCCATCGTTTGGCCCAGTCCAGAAAATAGGGGTAATTGGGCATGGGTGTGTGTCCCTGGTCGTGCTGGCGGAAGGCCAGCGTGCCGCTGGTCAGCGGCGTCAGGATGGGCGGAAAGACGTCCGTGCCCAGCCCCTTTTGCCCCAGCAGGCGATAGACGGCATTGGCGCCCGCTTCGGCCAGAAACATCCCCTTGGCGTCAACCCAGCCATCGCCTTTGGCGGTTGCGCCGCCGCTGACAAAGACCGGCCGCGGCGCGCACAGCGCAATCAGCTCGTTGGCGTCCACGGGAAGATCGTTCACCGTCAGCGGCCCGTCGTACCTGATGAAGTTGCCGGCCATCCAGTACCACTCGTCGGAGGCCAGATTGCCCACGCCCTCGCCGTAAATGTGGCGATAGAGCTTGGCGCCGCCTTCGCCCGACGAGCTTATATACCCGATGGCAAAGCGCGGATCGTAGGCCATGGCGATCAGCGCCGCTTTGCCGTAGCGCGAGTGGCCGGCGATGCCGACGCGCCGGGCGTCAACCGCTTTGTCGGTTTCAAAATAATCGAGCGCCCGGCTGGCGCCCCACGCCCAGGCGCGCAATGCGCCCCATTGGTCGGGTGAGCGCGGCTGGCCCTTGTTCCCCAGGCCGATGATCCCTTCGGTGAGGCCCGCCCCGTTGTCCGGCTGCACGCTGGTGGGAATGTAGCTGGCATATCCCCAGCCGTGCGAAAGCACCATGTGCTGCCACGTCGGGCCCGTCTGCTTGAAGAGATTGGGAAATCGCTTGGCGAACATGGCCATCACTTCCGGCGAGAGATCGAACTCCATGATCACCGGCACCGGCCCTCGCGCATTGGCGGGAGTGGATAGCGTCAGCTCAATATCCACCTTGATTGCAGGACAGCCGGAATTGTCGACATGCCCAACCAGCTTCTTGGTGATCACGGGAGTGTCGCCGTTCATTTCGTGAGTCATGCTCACCACTTCCCAATGCACCGGCGGCAGGTTCTTCGGCACCTTTCCAACCACGTCTTCGTTGAACGCCGCCACGATCTGCGGCTGCCGCACTGACCACCACATCTTCTGCGTGGTCACCGCTTTTCCGTTGTTCAGCACCAGGGGATCGGGCACTTTGGAAAACGGCCCGGCCTTGGCTTCGTCGTAGTTGGCGGGGTTGGGTCCGTTGGCATTGCCGGAAAATCCCGGCCGGATGGTTGGGATGTGCAGCAGGTCCATCATCCGCTGGTGCGCCTGCTGTGCGGTGAGATTGACAGGCGTGCACTGCGGGTGGGCGGCAGGCGCCCAGCCAGCGAGCAGAAAAAAGAGAAGATACTTCCGGGCCGTCAGCATTCCTTGTTTCTCCTGCGCAGATGGTTGCGCGCATCTCGTTTCCGGCGGTTGCCGCAATCCGCCTGCGGGCAGTCGGCAGCCATGGTTTGAGCATGCCTCCGCCGCCCTTCCGGAGCGAGACCTAAGTCTACGCCCGCGGGCTCGGCGTTGTGCACAAGAAAATCGAATTTCTGGCTGTCTTGAAGAGGCATTGCCCAAGGCCGGGCTAATGCTTATCGGCCCACGCCTCGAGAAGTTCGATGTCGCGGCCAAGAACCCCGGCCGAGCCGCGGAAGTTAGCCGAGCCTTTGGGTTGATCGTCGCGGGTCCACCATTCGTAGAACCCGTTCACGCGCTGCACGCGATCGGCCATGGGGCGGATCTCGCGATACGCATCGGCGACGTCGCCCTGCTCGATGAGCGCCTGCACCATCCGGCCGCCGAACCACGTCCAGTCGCCCCCGTTCTGGTAGGTGTAGGGCGCCGTCAACTGCGGGTTTTTGAACAAGCCCAGCGGATAGGCAGGATACATGGTCAGGCCGATCGTGGCGGCGTGAGCATCGCGCACGTCGGCGTCCATGCGCGCCATGGCATGCAGGACTTCTTCATGGTTGAGGATGCCGGCGAGAATGGCGACTGCGGTGCCGCCGTGGTAATTGATTCTGTTCTCGTCGAAGCCGGCGGGAAATGGCGAGCCGTCGAGGTAGACGTGGGGAATGAATTTTTCCCTCTTCGCATCCCAGAGGTATTTGCGGCAGTTGCTTTTCAGCTCATCGCGCACCTGGCGCCAGTGCGCGGCCTCCGGCGCCTTGCCGAGCAGCCGCAGGTAGTCGTTGATGGCCAGGATGAGCATGGCGTTGTCGTAGATGGAAATGGCGCGATGCGATTTCGAATCCAGGCGGACGCCGGGCGAATCTTCCGGCTGCACGTCGCCCCAGTCGGCGCGGGTGGCGCTCCAGATCAGTCCGTGCGCAGTGTCGTAACGCTGGGTTAGCAGGTAGTTGAGTGCGGAGCTGAGACGGTCGCGCACGCTGCGGTCGCCGATTCGCTGCGCGAGGAAGGTGCGGTCGCCGGTGATGCGCACGTATTTATAGACGGCCTGGACGAGCGAGGATTCCTGATCGACTTCGACCGAGTTTTTGAAGGCCATGAGATGCGGCGCGAGCTTGCTCAGGCGGGTATCGTGCGTGACGTGTTGGGCATTGAATGGAACGTAGCCATCGATGATGTTGCCGTCGGCGCCCTGGAACTCAAAGAAAGGAATGAGGGCGCCGCGGACGCTCGATGGCGGGTTCACTTCCAGCGCCACGTCGATAAACGTGTTGGCGTCGCGAATCCACACCTGGTTGTAGCCGCTGCCGGCGTTGAATCCGCCTTTGAGCAGGTTGAGGGCCATCTGGTGGACGCGGCGGAGGGTTGGGTCGCGGCGGATTTGCCGCGCCAGCGCGGAGCCGGTTTGGTCAGATCCTGCGGCGGAAGCGGGAAGCGCGGCAGCGACGCAGAGCAGAGCCGCGGCGCGGAAGAGCAGGCGATTGATTTGGGGCTCCTTGATAAAGCAGGTTCCGCTGAGCATTGTAACCCGCCGCGGGCCAGCGCTTGGCGCTGTAAAATCTAGTTGATCCCGCGCCCATTCCGCCTTCGGAGGCTGCTTGCTTTACTGGCTGTTGTACGAAAAACTCTTTCCGTTCTTTCACCCGTTCCGGATCTTTCGATACCTGACGTTCCGCACCGCATTTGCGTTCATGACCGCGCTGCTCATAGCGCTGTTCATCGGGCCGTGGGTCATCCAGAAATTGCGCGAGTTCCAGATCGGTCAATTCATTCGTGAAGACGGACCGCAATCGCATCTGAAGAAATCCGGCACTCCCACCATGGGCGGGGTCCTCATCGTGATTGCGATCTTGCTGCCCACGGTGCTCTGGGCTGATCCGGCCAATCCCCTGGTTTGGATCGCCGTGGGCTCGACCTTCTTGTTCGCCGCCGTCGGCTTCACCGACGATTACATCAAGGTGGTGCAGCGCCGCAGCCTGGGATTGACCGCGCGCGCCAAGCTGCTCCTGCAGGCAGGCGCCGGCGCGCTGGTGGCCGCGGCTCTGGTGGTGCTGGCGCAGTTCAAGATGTTCTCCACGCAGCTCTCCGTCCCCTTCGTGAAGGCCTGGAAGCCGGATTTGCTCTGGCACGCGTGGCCGTCCACATTGCCCCACCTGGCGCTGCTGGCCTTTGTTCCGTTTGTGCTGTGGGTGATGCTGGTATTGACGGGCTCATCGAATGCGGTGAATTTGACTGACGGGCTCGACGGGCTGGCCATCGGGTGCACCATTATCGCCGGCGGCGCGCTGGCGGTGCTGACGTATGTGAGCGGCAATGTGGTGTTCGCGGACTACCTGGAGTTGCGGCGCATGCCGCTGGTGGGCGAACTGACGGTGTTCTGCGGATCGATGGTCGGCGCCTCGATCGGCTTTCTCTGGTACAACGCGCACCCCGCTGAGGTTTTCATGGGCGACGTGGGCTCGCTGGCTCTGGGCGGCGCCATCGGCACCGTGGCCGTCATCATCCGCCAGGAACTGCTGCTCCCGTTTATTGGCGGAATTTTCATTCTCGAAGCGCTCTCCGTGATGCTGCAGGTGGGCAGCTATAAGCTGCGCAAAAAGCGAATCTTCAAGATGGCGCCGCTGCATCATCACTTTGAGCAACTGGGCTGGCACGAGTCCAAGGTCATTGCCCGCTTCTGGATCGGGGCCCTGGTGTTTGCATTGTTTGCACTGACCACGCTTAAGCTGCGTTGAGCGGGCCCGCGGCAGTGCAAAATGATAGTGGTCAACAGTCCGGGAACAGACAACGACTAAGGAAGCTTTGAGGCGCTGGGAACTGCCGATGATGGATCTGAAAAACAAAAAGGTTCTGGTGGTGGGGCTGGGTAAGTCCGGGCTGGCGGCGGCTTTGTTTCTGCGCCATAGCGGGGCCCAGGTCACCGTTTCCGACGTGCGCAGCGCCGAGGCCCTGGCCCGGGAGATTCCCGCCCTCCTCGAGGAAGGAATCATGGTCGAGGCCGGCGGCCACGGGCTGCTTACATTCCGGCGGCAGGATTTGATTGTGGTCAGCCCGGGCGTTCCGCTGGAGACACCGGCACTGGCCCAGGCGAAGAGCTTTGGCATTCCCGTCATCGGTGAACTGGAACTGGCCGCGCGCTTTATGAAGGGCCGCGTCCTGGCCATTACCGGGTCCAACGGCAAGACCACCACCACCACCCTCACCGGCGGAATTCTGAAGGCCAACGGTATGCCCACCTTGGTGGGCGGCAATATCGGCGTGCCCGTGGTCTCGCTCATCGAGGCAACCACGCCCGATTCCTGGGCGGTGCTGGAAGTCTCCAGCTTTCAACTGGAGACCACCAAAGAGTTTCATCCCCAAATCGCGGTGATCCTGAATATCACCCCCGATCACCTCGATCGGCACGGCACCTTCGAGAATTACGCCCTGGCCAAAGAGCGGATCTTTGCCGTGCAGGATGCGCACGACGCCCTGGTGCTGAATGCCGACAATCCGCGCACCGCGGAAGCGGCGCCCCGCGCCAGGTCCAGGGTTTACTGGTTCTCCACCAGGCATGAAGTGCCCCGCGGCGCCTGGGTGCAAGACGGCCGCCTGGTCTACAAACCCCATGAGGGCGCCGCCGTCGAAGACGTGATGGCCCTCGAAGGCATCCATTTGAAAGGCGCCCACAACGTCGAAAATGTGCTGGCCGCGGTCTGCGCGGCGCGCTTGGCTGGCGTTCCCGCCGACGTGGCGCGCAAAACCATCGAGAGCTTCCAGGCCGTCGAGCATCGCCTCGAGTTCGTGGCCGCCATAAACGGCGTCGCTTTCTATAACGACTCCAAGGCCACCAACGTCGATGCAACGGCCAAAGCCATCGAGGCCTTCCCCGGCGGAATTCACCTCATACTGGGCGGCAAGGACAAGGGTTCGGACTACACCACGCTCAATGAGTTGCTGCGCGCTCGCGTGCGCGCCGTTTACACGGTTGGCGCGGCGGCGGCGAAGATCGAAACGCAATTGCGCGGCGTGGTCCCGCTGCAGTCTTGTAAGACGATGGAAGCGGCGGTAAGCTCTGCGGCACAAGCGGCGAATCCGGGTGAGGTGGTGTTGCTGGCGCCGGCCTGTTCCAGCTTCGATCAGTTCGAGAATTACGAGCATCGCGGCCGCGTCTTCAAGCAGTTGGTGAACGAGCGGCGCGGCGGGAGTGTATGGCAAAACGCGTAGGCGCCGACAAGTGGCTCTTCTTCACCACCCTGCTGCTCACCGTGGCCGGGCTGGTGATGGTCTTTTCCGCCTCGGCAATCGTCGCCGAGCAGCGCTTCCACTCGCCTTATTCGCTGCTTATCAAGCAGGCCATTTACGCGGTTGTGGGCATGCTGGCGCTGGTCGCGCTCATGCACATCGACTGCGAGAAATATAACTCGCCGCGCTTTATCTATCCCGCCGTGGCCTTCACCCTGCTGCTGCTGCTCGCGGTCTTTGTCTTTCCCGGAGTCAACGGGACGCACCGCTGGATTCGTGTTGGGAGTTTTTTCAATCTCGAGCCATCTGAAATTGCCAAGCCGGTGCTGGTGTTGTTTCTGGCGTGGTTCTTGAGCACGCGCCTGGAGACAATCAAGGATGCGAAGAAAACCTTGCTGCCGGCAGCGATCGTCCCCGTGGTGCTGGTGTTGCTGGTGGTCAAGCAGCCGGACCTGGGAACCGCGCTGGTGCTGGCCGTGGTTACGGCAATCATGCTGATGTTCGCGGGGATGGAGTGGAAGTATCTGCTGGGGGCAATGGGAGTGGCGCTGCCGTTTCTGGCCGCGCTGCTGCTGCTGGTGCCCTGGCGGCGGGCGCGCATGCTGGTCTTTCTCCATCCCCTCTCTGACCCCATGGGCGCGGGCTATCACATGACCCAATCCCTCATTGCCGTGGGCACCGGCGGTTTGACCGGTCGCGGATATATGGAAGGCATGCAGAAGCTTTTCTACTTGCCCGAATCGGCGACGGATTTCATCTTTGCGAATATTGCCGAGGAATTGGGATTCATCGGCGCCATGGCCATCGTGGCCCTCTTCGTCATGCTCGCCGTGCGCGGCTTTCGCGCCGCCTTCCGCGCACCCGATGCCTTTGCACGCCTCGCCGCCTTCGGAATTACCGCAACTATTTTGCTGCAGGCGTTTTTCAACATTAGCGTGGTTCTTTCGTTGGTGCCGGCCAAGGGCATCCCGCTGCCCCTCATCTCATACGGCGGAACATCGATGATTTGTACGCTGGCCAGTATGGGAATCCTGCTCAATATTTCGAAAAAGGCGGAATGAGATCGGTGGCTCCGTAAACGGATCTTCATGAAGCTTGTAAAAAGGGTTGTTACAATTGCGGCAAAGGGGCAGAGCGCCACTCGCAATACTGCTCCGATGGGCTTTTGCCCGGGATTTTCAGCGCGATTTCATGATTGGAATCTGGTCTCCGGTACTTCTTGAGCGGCTTTCTCCCTGGAAAGTGGCTGCTTTACAAAGAGGCTTTGGAAGGTATTCACCACTGATACCGCTGTCACCGAAAGGCAAAAGCTTTGACGGAACTGAGAGTGCTGATTGCCGGTGGGGGCACCGGCGGGCATATCATCCCCGCCCTGGCAGTGGCGCGTGAGCTCGAAGAGCGTTATGGCGCCCGGACCTTGTTTGTGGGCACGGCTCGGGGGATGGAGATTCGGCTGGTTCCGGAGGCAGGATTCCGTCTGCGCCTGATCGACGTGGGCCCATTGAAGAGTGTGTCCCTGCTTACCCGGCTGAGAACCTTGATACGGTTGCCGCAGAGCATTTCCCAATGCAGGCGGCTGATTCGCGAGTTTCAGCCCCAAGTGGTATTCGGGGTGGGCGGCTATGCTTCGGGGCCGGCCATGGCGGCAGCATTGCAATTGAAGATTCCGACCATGGCCTTCGAACCCAACGCCATGCCCGGACTTGCGAACCGGCTGGTGGGAAAGAAGGTGCAGGCCGCGGCGGTGAATTTTTCTTCGGCGGCGGCGTGGTTTGCACATTGCGAAGTGACGGGAATTCCGGTAAGGCCTGGGTTCTTCAACCTGGAAGCGCCGGCCGGCCCGCCGCATCTGTTGATTTTTGGCGGATCGCAGGGTGCGCGGCTGTTTAATACTCGCCTACCCAAGGTGATAGGTGAGTTGTTGGAGGCTGTCCCCGGGCTGACGGTGCTGCACCAGAGCGGTGTGCGCAATGCAGCCGCGACTGAAGAGGCTTACAAAGCCAGCGGCGCCGATCCGGCACGCTGGGAGGTGAGGCCGTTCCTGAACGATATGCCCGCGCAATTCGGAAGAGCGCACATGGTGATGTCGCGGAGCGGCGCCTCGACGGTGGCGGAGCTGGCGGCGGCCGGGAAACCGGCGCTGCTGGTGCCGTTTGCAGCAGCAACGGATGAGCATCAAAAGCGTAATGCTGAAGCCATGGTGAATGCCGGCGCGGCAATGATGCTGCAGGAGCAGGAGCTGGATATTCCGGGAAAGCTGGTAGATACCCTGAGCGGATTGCTAAACTCTCCGGAACGGCTGGCGCAGATGTCGTCGGCGGCGCGGAAGCAGGCGCATCCACTGGCGGCGGAGCGGATTGCAAAGTTGCTGGCCTCGCTTGCTCCAGTGGGGCAGGCAATGGGCCCGGAACAGACCGAGCTGCGGCAGGCGGGGTGAAAGCGGATTTCAGAGAACAGGGATCAGGGATCAGGGGGCCGGGCAGAGATCAGGGATTCGGAGTAGGTTTCTGGTCGGTGGCCTCCGCAAATAGCAGGAAAAAGGCCCGTCCGGGATTGCCGGACGGGCCTTTGCTGTTCGCGGGGTTAAGGTAATTACCGGCGTCCGCCTCCGCCACCGCCGTGGAAACCGCCTCCTCCGCCGCCATGGAAGCCACCGCCGCCATGGAAGCCGCCGCCCATGGCGCCACCATGGAAACCGCCACCGAAACTGCCGCCGCGGAAAGCCGTGCCACCGTTGAAATGACCCGCCCCGCCGAAGCCGCCAACGCGACCGCCATTGTACGCGCCACCTACATGACCATTGCCACCGAAGGCGCGTGGCGGACCACCGTAGCCGCCGCGGAACGCGTTACCACCGTAGACTGCGCGGCCACCATATCCACCGCGGAACCCGTTGCCGGCATATCCGCCACGAAAGCCGTTGGCGCCGTATCCACCGCGGCCATATCCGTATCCACCGCCCCAGGCACGACCGCCGTACCCGCCGCGGCCCCAGCCATGCCCATCCCAGTGGGAGAGATAGCCGCCGCGCCATCCCCAACCGTACCAGGGACCAGCGCCGATAAAGATGCCGTCAGCAAACCAGGAAGGTCCGTAATATCCGTAAGGCGCGCAGGCGTAGGGGTAATACGGGTAGTAACCCCAGTCGCAGACCGGAGGCCCGTAGCCGTCATAATAGCCGCCACCGTAATATCCGATCGCGGGACCAACGCCGATGCCAACGCCCCAGCCGATTTGGGCGTTGGCGCGGGTGGCGGGGAATGCAAAGAGCAGGAGCAGAAGCAGGCTGAACAATACTCCTTGAGACTTCCGCATTGAATTTCCTCCTTGTGCCTGCCCGTTCAGTGTGGCTGAATGCGGGCTTCGGAGTCGCCTCCGTTTTTGAGCACCGGCGGCCTGCTTTCGATCTTATGCCGGCTGCCAAATATTAAGACAGCGTTTCGCGCATATAGTTGCGCCTTTTTCGAAGAACATTCGAAGATGAAGATAACCTGAAGGCCGCATGAACTCTTGCTGAAAATAAAGGACCTGAGGAGTTTGGGAGGACATCAAAGAGCGATTGTCCGGGGGCGTAGATCGGGCAGAGAAATTTTGCGCAAAAATGGACATTCCGGATTTCGACAGGCAACTTTTTGAAGAGCGCCAAGGCGTGAGCAGCGCTGGTCGCGCCAGCCATCACCGCGGTGGCCTCCAGCCATGGGCCAGGGTTGAAGTCTTCGAGGTCGGTGCGGTGCCGCTGCGGCAGAGACCGGTGGGTGACTACCGTCACTTGCACCACTTCCCATTCGCAGTATCTTCTTCACACGAATCATTGATGCCGTTAGAATCGTGAAGCGAAGGTGACACAAGCTGAGATGGATGTCGTCAAGGCCCAAGTCACTCCCCCATTTTGGCGAGCGAGGTGGCAACGTTTACCTCGCGTCGCCATTGCCGCCTGCATGATTGCGGGGCTGAGCGGCTGCACCGAATTCGTCGAAAATGCGGCAGTGCCCTCGCCTGCCCTGGCAGCCCCGACCGTATCGCCGGTCAATGGATCACCCATTCAGCACATTGTGGTGATCATGCAGGAGAATCGCACCTTCGATAACCTGTTCAACGGTTTTCCCGGCGCCGATACCGTGCAAAGCGGCATCAGCAACGGAGCGATGATTCCCCTGCAGCCGGTGGGTCTCGCTGACAAGCGCGATCTGGACCACTCGCATACGCGGTGGTGGCAGGACTGGAATCACGGCGCCATGGACGGATTTGCGCAGAGTGATGTCAATCCACCGACCCTGCCCTATTCTTATGTTCCGCGCAAAGATGTGGAGCCATATTGGGACCTGGCGCTCGAGTACACCCTCGGCGACCGCATGTTCCAATCCAATACCGGGCCGAGTTTTGTCGCCCATCAGTACCTGATCGCCGGCCAGTCGGGCAATGTCTCGGGAAACCCGTCGGGCACAATCTGGGGATGCGACGCACCGGCGGGCACGACGGCGCCGATGCTGGGACCGGACGGCACCGAGCTGCCCGGCGTCTTCCCCTGCTTCGACTACAAGACCATGGCCGACCTGCTGGACGCCAAAGGAGTTACCTGGCGCTATTACGCGCCGCTGAGCACCGACGAGTTCTACGAGCTGTCGGCCTATCAGGCGATCCGGCACATCCGCTATGGAGAGGATTGGCAGACCAAGGTGATCTCGCCGCAAAACCGGGTGCTCACCGATATTGCCGCGGGAGAACTGGCGCAGGTGACGTGGATCGTTCCCGACTACAAGCATTCCGACCACCCAGGCTCGGGCACCGAGGGCCCGGACTGGGTGGCGTCCATCGTGAACGCCATCGGCAAGAGCCAGTTCTGGAACTCCACGGCCATCTTTGTTACCTGGGACGATTGGGGTGGGTGGTATGACCACGTCGGGCCACCCAAGATCGACGAGATGGGGCCGGGATTCCGGGTTCCGCTGCTGGTCATCTCGCCCTATGCGCGGCACGGATATGTCTCGCACTCGTTCCATACCGCTGGCGGTTTCAATATTTTCATTGAACGCAACTTCGGGCTGCCCAGCCTGGGAACACGCGACACCGTGCCCGAAGCTTTTTCCGACTGCTTCGATTACACGCAAACCCCGCCTCCCTTCCAGGCGATTCCGACCCGGGTGACGGCCACTTCTTTGATCCAGGAAAAGTCATCTGGCCCGCCGGACGACGATTGAGGCCGCGCAAATGATGCAGATGCGTACGGATGGGCTCTTGCTTTGGGTTGCCTTCAACAGGCCGGGCCTTGCGATCAATAAGGTGGTCTGGGCGTGCGGTCTGGGCCTCGAATGCATCCTGGCGCTGATGGTGTTTTCAAGGCGCATGGCGAGACGGTTTCCGGCGTTTGCAGCGTTGATGGTCCTTTATCCCCTGCGCGCCGTGTTGTTATTCGCGTGCGAAGGGCGTATTGACCCAGGCGCATACGAATCGCTCTCCGGCGTGCTGGCGCTGGCGGAATTCGCTCTGCAGTTGCTGGTCGCGGCCGAAATCGGATTGCACTGGGTGCGGGCAGGGGTCGGGAAAACACGGCGATACGGCGCGCTGATTGCAATCGCGGGCGGAGCAGTGGCGCTGGCGTGGGTTATTTCTACCTTCGTCTCCGGGAAAGTGGTTGTTGACCGGACGGAGGTTTTTGTCTGGTTTCTGATGATCGGGCTTTTTGCGGCGGTTTTGAGAAGGCCGCAGGAGGCAAATTTGATTCGCATCGCGACAGGATTTGCGGTCTTTTCGGTTCTGCAGCTTGTTGCGCTTTGCGGACGGCTGCACGCGCGGGCGGGGCGCAACATGGGCGAATATCTTGCCTGGTCTTACCTGCCGGTCATTGCCTATATTGCGGTGGTGGTGTTCTGGCTGGTGGCATTACGATGCGAAGAAGACAAAATCGCCGCAATCAAGGTTGCCACACCGCGATGAAAAGGCGGCGAAGCAATGCGGTGGTATCCGGAGCGCCCAGCCGCTGTTCTTGGGCGGATTTTCCAGGCTGCTTGGCTGGGAGCGTGGCTGCTTGCGAGAGGTGATGCGAACCGGGAACGGCCAAATTCCACGCCAGACATTACTGTTCAATTGCCGTTCCCTGAAATTATCCTGACTCAATAACTGCTGACTTGCATTTACAAAACCAAGGCGCCTGAGAAATGCGGAAAGTCTTGAGCCCAGCGGTGAGGGCGATTTTCATCGGCGCGCTCGTTCTCTGCATCGCAGCGGAGACCGGCGGACAATCCGGGGATGCAAAGGAGCAGGAGCCCCCCTCTCCTGCCGCCGCGCCGCGATCCATCGAGGGCTTGAATTATGTGGGCGGCGAAGCCGCGATGCCCACTTTTTCCGACAGCCTCATCGACGTCAATTCTCAATTTCGGCAGGCGATGTTGCGCAGGGGGATGGCGTTTCGCGTGATCACGGGAATGCAATACACGCAGAACACGCTGCATGCGCCGGTGACTGCCGCCGCCCAGGTCTATGTTGGGGAGCGACCCTTTGCGAGCTCGTATGTGCAGCCGATTTTTTCGTCGGATCTGAGGCAGCTTCATCTGCGGCAGGCGCAGTTGTACATGGGCGGGGCATGGAACTGGGCAAGCTGGGAACCAGCGGGACCAAAAACCCTGCAGTTGTGGGCGTTATATTTCTACAAGGAATTCGGCGAGGATCGCGCCGAGGTGAAAGCCGGTTATATCGCCCACAACATGAACTTTGTGGGGCTGTTCGTGGGCGGTTCGACAGCGACGGGAACGCAAGGTGTTTACGCGGTGTTGCCCTATGAGGCGGGGATGTCTTATTTCCCGCTGACAGCGCCTGCGTTCGACCTTCGCATTCGCGGGCCGCAGAAGACTTACATCAAGTCGGCGGCGCAGCGGAGCATCGACCCCCAGGGCGGACCCGCAGAGGTGGCGCGCAATCACAGCGGATTCCGATTCGTCCCCCATGGGGATAAGCTGGTGCTGATCAACGAAGCCGGCTACCAGCGCCAGGCCAGCAGTGACTCGTGGCAGGCGTGGTTCCGCGCTGGTTATATCGATAACATGTCGCCTTATCTCAGCCGAGCCAGCGGGAGGGAAGAGGCGGGTGACTTTTGCGCCTATGCACTGATGGACGGGCAATTGACGCGCTCGGATCTGGCACACCCACAACGGGGCATCTATGGAGGCGTATCGGTGATGACGGCGCCGCAGTCGAAGAATCCTTATGACCGCTATTACGAGTTGAGGCTGTATAAAGAGGCGGCGCTGCGGTCGCGGCCCGGGGATGTGATATCGGTGGTGGCGTCGCGAACCGGATACAGCAGCGTGTACACCAATCACTATGTGTCGCAGGGCAAAACGGTGTGGCGGGGAAGCACTACGCTTACCGGAAGCTATTCACTGAGAGCTGGGCGCGGCGATTACGTGGGCGCAGGATTGGGCTATGATTTCGGGCCCGCGGTCACCCCGCGCGTTCCCAGCGCGCTGAACCTGACCGTGACCTGGACGCTGTTCTTTTAAGGGGTGGTTACTTGGGGCATTCGGCTTTCTTGATGTTTCTGCTGTATTTTCAGCAGCGGTCTCCGTGATTTTGAACAGATGGGTTGTTAGAAAAGGATCGGCACGACACGAAAACGACGGCGCGCGACTTTGGGGTGGCGAGCGTCGAAAGTTGCTTGCGCGATGCGGCGCCGGAAGGGTACGCGGATGGTGATCGCGGATCGTTCTCAGTGAGTTTGGCTGTCAATCCCCTGGCTAGGCAGGAGTCTCGTTTGCACAGCCAATTCAACATGCGGTAATCGGCGCGATTCTGCGTAACAAGGGAGGGAATGATTCAGGCGATCGCGAGCATGATCCGGACCGGAGCGGAATTTCAGTTGATTTTCAATTGGTTTCTTGCCTTGTTTGTCTGCGCTGCAGGGGCCGTCGCGTTAGTGTCCCGGTGCGGGCGGTTCTTTGTCCAGTGGTGGAACGGCATTCTCGGCCGCGCTTGGCTGACAGTCTCGGCCACTGTGGATGTGGCCAGCGTCGCGCCCGAAATGATGCAGACCAAGGCCGGAGAAATCACCGTCGGCTATCTCGCAACGCTGACTTATTTTTATCGCAATCCTGAATTGCAAATGGGTGGATATTGCCACTCGTTCGGCGCGGGCGATGAAGCAGGTGCTCAGGCGTGGGCGGCGTCTTACAAGGGCCGAAGCGTAGTCGTCCACGTGGACCCGCGCGATCCGTCACGATCTGTCTTGCGAAAAGAAGATCTTCAGCAGGTCGCGACTGGCCTGCCCAGTCACCCCTTCGCCGACCCCTGACTGCTGACCGCCGTTCGCTGGTAGAGTTAATAGATAGATAGAGACTGCGGAAAAGCGGACGGTTTTAGGGCAGACACAGGCACTCAGCGGCTGAAGCCGTCTTCATTTTTGGGCCGTTTTCGGCACGACTGAAGTCGTGCCCTTTCGAATCCGTGACCTTTACGCGGCTTGTTTATTCGGTTTCCGGCATGTTTGCAACTTCGCAGCACGCACACTTTATTGGCATCGGCGGCATTGGCATGAGCGGCATTGCCGAGATACTGCTCAGCCTGGGCATGAAGGTGTCGGGGTCCGACTTGCGGCGCGGACCGGTGACAGACCGGCTGGCGCGGCTGGGCGCAACGGTCTACGAGGGTCACGATGCGCGCAACGTGGGCGGCGCCACGGTGGTGGTGACCAGTTCGGCGGTGTCGGCGGCCAACCCCGAAGTTCTAGAGGCGCATGCGCGCAAGATTCCGGTAATTCAGCGCGCGGAGATGCTGGCGGAGTTGATGAGGCTCAAATACGGCATCGCCATTGCGGGCATGCACGGGAAGACCACAACTACATCGATGGTGGCGGCGGTGCTCGCCGCGGGCGGGCTCGATCCCACGGTAGTGGTGGGCGGGCGCGTAGACGCGCTGGGCTCGAATGCGCGGCTGGGCACCACGCAATATCTGGTGGCCGAGGCCGACGAGAGCGATCGGTCGTTTCTGAAGCTCTCGCCGATTCTGGCGGTGGTGACCAACCTCGATCGCGAGCACATGGACTGTTATCGCGACATGGCGGACGTGGAGCGAGCGTTTCTCGACTTCATGGATCGAGTGCCGTTTTACGGCGCGGTGACGGCGTGCGTGGACGATGCGCGGCTGAAGGAGATCCTGCCGCGGGCGCGGCGGAGAATATTCACTTACGGGACGGCGGCGGAGGCAGATTTCCGGCTGGAGTTTCTCGGCGCGGGCCAGGGCGGATGCTTTTCGCGCTTTCAGGTGCAGACCGCGTCGGGGCCGCTGGGACCGTTCGACCTGCAGGTGCCGGGGCGGCACAACGTGCTCAACGCCACGGCGGCGGTGGCCATTGCACGCCAGCTCGAGGTGTGCGCAGAAAAAATTGCCGAGGGGCTCAGGAATTTTCGCGGCGTTGACCGGCGCTTTCAGCAGATCGGCGTGGCTGGCGGCGTATGCGTGGTCGACGATTATGGGCACCACCCAACCGAAATCCGGGCCACGCTGGCGGCGGCGCGCGAGCACTGCAAGGGCAGGATTCACGTGGTCTTTCAGCCGCACCGGTACTCGCGTACGGCGGACCTTCTGGAAGAATTCAGCGAGGCTTTCCGGGACGCGGATTCGGTGATTGTGCTGCCCATCTACGCGGCCAGCGAGGAGCCAATTGCAGGAGTAACGGCGGAAGTGCTGGCGGGGCGCATTGTGGGCCCACGCGTAGAGTTTGTTCCGGAATTCGCGACTGCCGTGGCGCGGGCGGCGGAGGCGGCACGCGCTGGCGACGTGATCCTGACGCTGGGTGCGGGGAGCGTGAGCCACCTGGCGCCCGAGATTCTGGCGGCTCTGACTGGCGGTGGCCGCGAGCGCACGGCCTTAAGGGTGAAAACAGCCGCGGCTCCCGTCTAATCTGTACCCAGGTGGGACACGCTGGTAGCTGAGATTGGTTGCTGTTTCAAACTGTCTGAATATGATCCAACTTGCGCGGCGCCGCCTTTTCAATGCTCTTTCAGAGCTTGCCAGAACCGGTCTCAATGAGTTCTTTGGTGTTATTGTCCTTGAAGCTCTGGACCATTCAATGAACAGGGTATAACGCGCGACGTGATATGTAGAGCATCGTAAGAGCTGCTTGGTCGCAGCTCCAGGGATTGCAATATTCCCGGTGATTCTCCGCAGCCCGTTACCCCGCGGATTCCCCCCGGTTTATTGCGGATTTTCCACACTGAGCA
>JASHOY010000411.1 GCA_030038435.1 Acidobacteriaceae bacterium
ATGGCTCAATCACTGGCCAATCCCGGGGAGCAGTGTGCCTGAACCATGGATGCGGGCGCCGGAATGACCTTCCGGTCGCCCGCAGATCCTGATAAACGCCGGCTCAATTCACGATTCCAACAGTTTTCGCCGTAGGCGAAATGCAAATCCCAAGGAAATCCGCTGTAGCGCAGCGAATTTCAACAAGTTCCTAGAGCTGGCTGGAAGAAATGGAGTCGCACTCGGTCATTTCAATGTCGCGGACTTGGTCCTACTGCGGGCGGTGTTTTCTGCCGCGCAGGAGTTAGAGGTCCCGGTTCTCGTCGGCGCGTCCGAGGGGGAGCGCGAGTTCATGGGAGTCCGTCAGATTGCGGCTCTGGTGCGAAGCTTGCGGGACGAATTTGATTTTCCTGTTTTTCTTAACGCGGACCATACGCACACGCTGGAAAAGGCTATAGAAGCCGCCAAGGTGGGGTTCGACGCCGTGGTCTTCGACGCGTCCGCGCTGCCGCTTGAGCAAAATGCGCGCCAGACGAAGGAGGCGGTTGAGGCCCTCAAAACAATCAACCCCGCCTTCCTCGTTGAAGGGGAGATTGGCAATATCGGTACGGGATCTGAGATACATGAACTCGCTCCTGATTTATCGAAATATCTGACCACTCCAGCAGAAGCGAAACAGTTTGTTGAATTCACGGGAATCGATGTGCTGGCTCCCGCCGTGGGCAACATGCACGGCATGTCCCAGAAGATGGTGGAGGGAGAAAAGAGGAAACGCCTGGATATTGAGAGAATCGCTCAAATCAAGACGGCGGCTGGGGTTCCGCTTACTCTGCACGGCGGATCGGGAACCGATGATGGAGATTTGCAGCGGGCGATCGCTGCCGGAATCAACATTGTTCACATCAACACCGAACTGCGAGTCGCATGGAGAAATGGATTGGAGGCGGGCCTGGCGGCGCAGCCTCATCAGGTAGTCCCGTACAAGATCCTGCCTTTTGCAGTTGAATCCGTGAAAGAGACGACTCTCGCGCGCTTAAGGCTCTTCAATCGTCTGGGGCGGCCTGCCAACCAGGAGAACGATGAGGCGACTTCGAGAGTGCAAGCTCAACGGGCGACGGCTTAAGAGAATGCGGACTTGGCAAGCTGCGAAATGAAGTGTGGATGAGTGAAAAGGACTTCGTTCGATGGTTGAAGCTCATGGCTTGAGGTAATCAGGCCGGTGGGGCTGAAGAGGTGCGGCTGCGAAGCATCGAGCTTTGCCGACGCTGTCGAGTTATGCCGTTACGCAAAACGAACTCCTTATGATCGGCTTTACGGCGATTGATTTCTTGCAACAACAAGATCGCAAGTGAAAACAGTGGGGAACAATGAGCGATCAGCGTTTCTACCGGTGGCTTGAGCAGCAAGGCGAGGCCTTTGGGTGTCCCGGTATGGAACCGCGATGGACCTCGAGCGTGAAGGACGCGGTGTGTACGGCTTACGGGGCTTCGAGCCGCGTGTGGTTCACGTGTTCGCAAGGGATTCTAAACGAGATCTATCACCCGACGATTGACCTTGCCCAGGTACGCGACATGGAGTTTCTGGTCAGCGATGGCGAGAGCTTTGCGCACGAAGAAAAGCGCGATATGGAGTCGAAGTTCGAGTACATCCACCCTGAAGCGCTTGGAGTGCGCTATGTGAACCGCGATCCAGAGGGTAGGTATGCGCTGACCAAGGAGATCATCTGCGATCCGCACCACAGCGTGGTGGTGATTCGCGTGCGCTTGGAAGGGCGCGAGGACCTGCTGCCACGTTTGAGAATTTATGCGTTTTTGGCGCCCCATCTGGATTGCGGAGGAGCAGGAAACATAGCGCGCGTGGTGGACTTAGCAGGGCGCAAAGCAGTGCTGGCGTGGAAGAACCAATGGTCGCTGGCGATGGCCGCGAGTTGCGGTTTCAGCCGCGTGAGTTGCGGCTTTGTGGACGTGAGCGACGGCTGGCAGGACCTGATGCAAAACTTCAGGATGGATTGGGAGTTTGGCTCGGCTACCAATGGCAACGTAGCGGTAATGGGCGAAATCGGCTGCGCGGAATACGGAACCGGAGATGCGCGCGAGTTCACTGTGGCAATCGGAATTGGCGAGGGCAGCCACACCGCGGGACAGAAGACGATGGGCTCGCTGGCGACGCCGTACGCAGAGTTGCGCAAACGGTTTATCGAGCAGTGGCAACGCGCGGCAAATCCGGAGTGGCTGGCGGCGAAGGCGCGGGACGGAGGCAAGCTGATGCGCGCCGGTCACAACGTGCTGTTGGCGCACGAAGACAAAACCTATTCGGGAGCGTTTGTGGCATCGGCGTCGATTCCTTGGGGCCAAACAAAGGGCGACGACGATCTGGGCGGCTACCACCTGGTGTGGACGCGCGACATGGTGCAGACGGCAACGGCGCTGCTGGCATGCGGGCGGACGGAGACGGCCCGACGTGCGCTGGTTTACCTAGCCTGCACGCAACTGCCCGACGGTGGATTCGCACAGAATTTCTGGATCGACGGAACACCGTACTGGGGCGGCAAGCAACTGGATGAAGTGGCGTTACCCATTATCCTGGCGTGGCGTTTGTGGAAAGCAAATGGGCTGGGCGAACTGGAGATTTTCCCCTTCGTGGAACGGGCGGTAGGCGCCCTGGTGCGGAATGCCCCGATTACCCACCAGGAGCGGTGGGAAGAGAATGCGGGATATTCGCCATCGACGCTTGCCGCAGTCATTAGCGCGGTGATTTGCGCGGCAGACATGGCACGCGCGCACGACGCAGCAGAGATGGGGCAGTTTCTCGAAGAGTTTGCTGATTGGATTGAAGGGCATCTCGAAGACTGGACGGCGACCAACGACGGTGTTCTGCATCCCGAGATCAAGCGGTACTACGTGCGTATCCGTCCGCCCGAGTGCGGTGAGGCCTATGCGCATGATAGCTGCGGAAGGGAACTGATACGGCTGTCGAACCGGCCGCCTGGAACACGATACGAGTTTGAAGCGCGCGAGATTGTCGATGGCGGATTTCTGGAATTGGTGCGCTACGGGGTACGGCAGGCCGACGACCCGCTGATCGTGGATACGCTGAAGGTGGTGGATGCAGTGCTGAAGTGCGATTTGCCGCAGGGACCGGGATGGTTGCGCTACAACTGGGATGGTTATGGGCAGCGCGCGGACGGCCTCGGCTACGAAGGGTGGGGTCAGGGACGGGTGTGGCCGCTGCTGACGGGCGAACGCGCCCATTATGAGTTGGCGGCAGGTAATGGCGTGATTCCACTGATTGAAACCTACGAAAAATTTGCCACGAGCGGGCAGATGCTGCCGGAACAGGTGTGGGACGAAGCAGACATGCCGGAACGCAGCATGCGGCAAGGGCAGCCTGCGGGATCAGCTGTGCCACTGGTGTGGGCGCATGCGGAGTATTTGAAGCTGCTGCGATCGGCGGTGGATGGCAAGGTGTTCGACCACATCGATCCCGTGTACGAACGTTACTGCGGCTCTGATGGGAAAAAGAAGCCGCGATACAACGTGGAGATTTACAGCAGGCGACGGCCAATCGGAAGCATCGAGTCGGGAAAGATTCTGCGAATTTTGGATGAGTCGCCGTTTGAGGCAACCTGGACCGACGATGGCTGGCAGACAACCCGCACGGCGAAGAGCCGCACGCTGGGAAGTGTCGGATTTAGCGCGGATATCGCGCCTGCGGTCGGAAGCCGGGAAGTGGAATTTGCGCTGCGCTGGCCGGAAAAGGATGCCTGGCTTGGTTACAACGTGAAAGTCAAGGTGGATGCAGCTAAGGATGAGCTGAACGCGTGAGGTTTTTGCTATCGACTTTCGCCGCGCCTAAAGAGGTGATGATGTCTTGGCATTTGCGGCACGTCGGAAGCCCTGGCTCTTCCAGACATCGATTCTGCCGCAACGTGTGAAAAGGGTGTTCTTTCATGACAAAGGTTTGTCCAGAGATTTCTGGGCACACATTCACTACGGGAATTTGCGCTGTGATTCACAGTTCAGCGAAAGGAAGTCCAAGAGATACCTTATGACTACCAGTGTTGCTTCTGTCTCACTCGATCAGCTTTCAATTGACACGCTGCGCCTGCTCGCCGTGGATAGCGTGGAAAAGGCCAGGAGCGGCCATCCCGGAACGCCGTTGGGATGCGCACCGATTGCATACCTGCTGTTCAATAAGTTGATAAAGCACAATCCCGCGCACTCCAAGTGGGCTGATCGCGACCGCTTTGTGCTGTCCAACGGTCACGGTTCGATGCTGCTCTACGGAACCCTGTTTTTGTCGGGCTACAAGATCACGCTTGACGACCTGAGGAGCTTCCGCCAGTTCGGATCGAAGACGCTGGGGCATCCCGAATATGGATGGCCGGATGGCGTAGAAGTAACGACCGGTCCGTTGGGGCAGGGCTTCGGTATGGCCGTGGGTTTGGCCATCGCGGAGAAGCACCTGGCGGCGACGTATAACAGACCGGGCTTCAATGTAGTGGATCACCATACCTATATGCTTTGCGGTGATGGCGATTTGATGGAAGGTCTTTCGCACGAGGCAGCGTCACTGGCCGGAACATTGAAGCTGGGCAAGCTGATCGCGCTTTATGACGACAATCTGGTCTCACTCGACGGACCCACAGAGTGGAGCTTTACCGAGGACCGGTACAAGCGGTTCGAGGCCTACATCTGGCACGTACAGCGCGTGCTGGACGGGAACGACCTGGCCGCGATTGAAGCGGCGATTGCATCGGCGAAGGCCGAGGAAGGTAGACCGTCATTCATTGCGGTGCGCACGGTGATCGGTTACGGAAGCCCGAGAGCGGGTACAAACAAAGTGCACGGCGAAGCGATGGGCGCGGCGGATGCGGCGGCAACGAAGAAGTTTTTCGGATTCCCGGAGGATCGGAGTTTTGTAGTGCCCGACGATGCGCTGGCCAACTGGCGCAAGGTGGTGGAGCGCGGCGCCGCGCAGGAAGCGGAGTGGAACAAACTCTTCGCGAGCTATGCGGCCGCATTCCCTGAACTCGCGGGGGAGTTCGAGCGGACGCAGGCAGGCAAGCAAGCTGCGCCCTAGATGGGAGAAGGCAATTCCCAGCTTCACGACGGAGAAGCCGGTGGCAACGCGCAACGCGGG
Organism: Acidobacteriaceae bacterium; assembly: GCA_030038435.1. Lineage (GTDB taxonomy): Bacteria > Acidobacteriota > Terriglobia > Terriglobales > Acidobacteriaceae > Telmatobacter. Next base: position 5,122 of record JASHOY010000411.1, read on the forward strand.
CCAGCAAGTGATGGCCACGATCTTCAACGATGTGCCGGAGCTGTTTGGCGGTGCGGCGGATTTGACCGCGTCGACAAAGACGATCTTCAAAAATTCACCGCATTTTGCAGACGATCCAACCGGCCGCAACGTGTTTTTTGGCGTGCGCGAGCTGGGAATGTGCGCGGCGGTGAACGGAATAGCGGTGCACGGAGGGCTGCGGCCGTTCGGGTCGACGTTCTTCGTGTTTTCCGACTACGCGAAGCCGGCACTGAGAATTGCAGCAATCATGAAGGCGAATTCTCTCTTTGTGTTCACGCACGATTCGATCGGCCTGGGCGAGGACGGGCCGACGCACGAGCCGGTTGAACACCTGATGGCGTTGCGCGCGGTGCCGCTCATGACCGATTTCCGCCACGCTGATGCGAACGAAACCGCAGCGGCGTGGCGGCTGGCGCTGGAGCGCGGCGGGCCAACGTTCTTGGCGCTGACGCGGCAAGATCTGCCGGTGATCGACGCAGCCAGGCGTGACGTTTACGGCGGCGTCAGCAAGGGAGCCTATGTTCTGGAGGACGCGGCGCATCCGCAGGTGGTTTTGATCGCGACCGGATCAGAGGTCTCAGTGACACTGGGTGCGGCCAAACTGCTTGCCGGGGACGGAATCACGGCGCGCGTGGTCAGCATGCCCAGTTGGAGGATCTTCGAGGAGCAACCGGATGAATACCAGCTGAGCGTGCTGCCGGCGGATGTGCCCAAGCTGGCGGTGGAAGCGGGCGCCACCCAAGTCTGGTGGAAGTATGTGGGCACTGGTGGCGATGTTGTTGGGATTGACCGGTTTGGTGCGTCGGCGCCGGGCAAAATCGTGATGGCCGAGCTTGGCTTCACGCCGGAGAACGTCGCGGCGAGGGCGAAGAGGATCGTAAAGCGGTGAACAGTGGACACGATTCTGTTGTCAGCATTCCGGGCCGAAGCTTCAACAGTAGGGGCACAGCTTTGACGGTATTGAGGCAGCAGCTTCATGGGCGACATTTGCACATCGTGGCGTCGGCCCGAATATCTCTTATCGACAGAGAGGCCGTGTAACGATGGGAACTGAATCTACAGTCGCAAAAATCGCGTTGCCCGCAAGGTTAGTACCGCGCGAAAAACTTCATCTTCGATTTCTAATCGACTACTGGGCATTAACGAAACCCGAAGTAAACCTCCTGATCGCGATTGCCGTCTTTGCAGGCTTTTGCCTGGCACGGCCTATCACTCTGCAAGGCTTTCCATTTGCTCTGCTCATCAATACCTTGCTCGGTTCTTTGCTGATCGCTGGTGGAACCGGAGCGCTCAACCAGGTCATCGAACGCGAGTTCGATTCGCAGATGCGCCGGACATCGAGAAGGTCTCTGGTTGCTGGAAGCATCCGGCCGGTTCCGGCTTTGTGGTTTGGGATTCTCATGTCGCTTGGGGGCGCTGCTTACCTTGCCCTGACCGTCAATTTGCTGTCGAGTTTGATCGCCGCACTCACACTTGTCAGCTATTTGGCTATCTACACGCCGCTGAAAAGGAAAACGCCGATGTGCACATTCGTTGGCGCCTTGCCGGGAGCGGCTCCCCCGCTGATTGGCTGGGCCGCTGCATCAGGGAGCTTGAGTTTCGAAGCGTGGCTGCTCTATGCGATACTCTTCCTTTGGCAGTTCCCACATTCTATGGCGATCGCCTGGATGTATCGTGAGGACTATGATCGTGCCGGCTACCAGGTTCTCCCGTCACACGAGAACAGGCAAAAATTCGTCGCATTGCAAAGCGTTATGCCGGCGTTGCTGCTGGTCCCGATCAGTTTGCTTCCAGCACTTCTCGGCGATGAAGGACGAATATATCTGGTGGGAGCCGTACTGCTGGACATGACTTTCTTATATCGTGCAGCACGGATGGCCTTTAGTCGATCGAATGGTATCGCCCGCCAGTTGCTGCTTGCTTCGATCGTCTATCTGCCATCCGTCTTTCTGTTGATGTTCGTCGACAGGAATTGAACCTGGTTCAAAGCGACAATAGACGAAGACGTAGCAATTCCCGTTCTATCCGCCGGGCTCGGTCGACGCTTCACCTCGCGCGGTGAAGCAAGCTGTCAAAGGAAGTGGTTCTCGGCGACGTGCTTCGGCATTGGCGGCCACATGGAAAAAGCCGCCGGCAAATGCACTTTTGGGAAAAAGGAGTTCGGTTATGCACAAATCCCAATCGGACGCCCTGGTCTTCTTCGGCGCCACCGGCGATCTGGCCTATAAGAAGATTTTTCCAGCGCTCCAGGCGATGGTGAAACGAGGGCATCTCGACGTGCCGGTAATCGGTGTGGCCAAGGCCGGCTGGAATCTCGATCAACTTCGTCAACGGGCGCGCGACAGTGTTGAGAAGCACGGGGGAATCGATGCCGTGGCCTTCACCAAGCTATGCAATTTACTGCGCTACGTGGATGGAGACTACAATGACCCGCTTACCTTCCAAGCGATCCGCCAAAAACTTGACGGGGCAGAACGGCCGGCGCATTACCTCGCCATACCGCCTCTGCTATTTGAGACCGTGGTAGAGCAATTGGCAAAATCGGGATCCTCCCAGGGCGCCCGTGTGGTTGTTGAGAAACCCTTCGGCCATGACCTTTCCTCTGCTCAAGAGCTCAACCGTATTCTTCATTCAGTCTTCCCAGAGTCAGAAATCTTTCGCATTGACCACTATCTCGGCAAACGTCCAGTGAACAACGTGGTAATCTTCCGGTTCGCCAACGCATTCATGGAACCTTTCTGGAATCGGAATTATATTGAGAGCGTCCAGATCACAATGGCGGAAGATTTTGGTGTGCAAGGCCGGGGCGCCTTCTACGATCAAACCGGCGCCATTCGCGACGTCATCCAGAACCATTTGTTCCAGGTCCTCTCCAACCTTGCCATGGAGCCTCCTGTTCGCACCGATAGCGAGACGATTCGTGATGAGAAGGTCAAGGTCTTGAAAGCAATTCAATCTCTCGATGCGAAGAATCTGGTCCGCGGGCAGTTCCGTGGTTATCGGCAAGAGGGCGGGGTGCGGCCCGATTCGAACGTAGAGACATTTGCGGCACTGCGTCTGGATATCGATTCCTGGCGTTGGAAGGGCGTACCGTTCTACATCCGCGCGGGAAAGGTCTTGCCGGTGACTTGTACCGAGGTCTTTGCCCGATTGCGAAAGCCGCCGACCATCTTGAAGGATAGCATTGTGTCGAACAATCATATGCGGTTCCGGATCAGTCCCGAGATGGCCATTGCCATCGGCGCTACGGCGATGTCCGCCGGGGAGGTGCTTGAGGGTCAGCACGTCGAAATCATGGCCAGCCGCCATCCCTGCCCGGATGAGATGGATGCCTACGAGCGCGTGCTCGGAGACGCGATGGCTGGCGATGCTACCTTGTTTGCCCGCCAGGACTATGTGGAGGAGGCTTGGAGGATTGTCGATCCTGCGCTGAAAGCCGGCACTCCAGTCTATGAATACGAGCAAGGCTCCTGGGGGCCGGGCGAGGTCGAACAGAGGGTATCACCGGAAGCTGGGTGGCACAACCCGTTAGTCGCAGAGGATGCAAATGCGGGGCAAAGCGCAGTGCCATGCTGAGGAGAGCTCTCTGCTCCTGCCAATGCGTGAGCGTCACGGCCAGTTCAAGGAGATGGGCCACGGGGACTGTCAAGCAGGCTGGCGTAGTCGCTGATGCAGAGACCGCCCTTTTGAGAATTCGAGTTAGCACTCGCTCCGCGGCAGGAGGAGAGAGGAGCGTATAACGAGAAACTGCTCGCCTCCAATTGTGATGATTTGGGAAAATCGGCGCTTTTTCGTGCCCGTCTGAGCAACGCGTGCTGTTGCCTGGCTGGGTTTAGTGATGCACTGGAGTTATGAGCGAAGCGGGAGTGGTGCGGAAGCGACGTAGCCGCGCTGAGGTGGAGGCGCTGGTTGCGGAATTTGAAGCGAGTGGATTGATGCGGGCGGTCTTTTGCCAGTAGCGTGGTCTGGCTGTAGGCACGTTGGATAAGTACCGTCGACGCGTGCAAATGAAGCCGCAGTCGAGAGCTGGATCTCTGCTCCCAGTGGAAGTGGTCTCGCCTTCACGCGATGCTGAGCGCGGAACCCGGGACGGCGTCCTGGTTGTTGAGCTGCAAAGTGGGCGTCGGATCGAAGTGGATCGGGGATTCGATGCGCAGACCTTGGAGCGCCTGCTGTCTGTATTGGACAGGGCGTAGGCGGTGTTTGGGTTTGGACCGGCCACGCGGGTTTACGTGGCGACTGGCGCCACCGACATGCGCAAGGGGTTCAATGGTCTCTACGGCCTGGTGCGCGACCGGTTGGAATGCGACCCCGCGAGCGGCCATGTTTTCTTGTTCAGCAATGCGCGGCGCAATCGCCTGAAGCTGGTCGTATATGACGGAAGCGGGCTTTGGGTATGTGCGAAGAAACTCGACGGCGGCCGTTTTCGCTGGCCGGGTACGGACAGCGCATTGAAGAAAATCGTACTGAGTCACGAGGAACTGGCGATGCTTTTGGGTGGCATTGATCTGGCACAGACCCAGCGGCGGAAGTGGTTTCGCAAATCTCCGATAGAAGAACCAACAGAGTCACTGGAAACCGCATAAACACTGCACATTTCGCACACTTATCCACAAGAAAATCTGTTATTCAAAAAGCATCGTGAGCACGCCTTCAGAGCCTGGTCTTCCCCCGCATTCGGAATCCTTCATGGCCGCGGTCATCGCGCAGTTGGAGGAGCAGGTTCGGTCGCAGAAGAAAGAGCTGGAGTACGCGCGGTTGAAGATTCAGGTTCTCGAAGAGCGTCTTCGTTTACAGCGGATCAAAAAGTATGGGTCGGGCAGCAAGAAGCTAAGCAGCTTACAGCTGGAGTTGCTGGATCAAGAACCCGGCGTCAGTCGCCAAGAGGTGATTGCCGAGAGCGAGCGCCAAGCTCCGCCGCCTGCTTCGGTACGGAAGAAGCGCCAGCATCCGGGGCGTCAGACGCTGCCCGCGAATCTTCCCCGTGTGGAGCGGGTGATTGCCTGCACTCCGGAGCAGTGCGTATGCGGCCACTGCGGCCGCGACACCTCGGTGATTGGATATGAAGTGAGCGAAGTGCTGGATGTCGAGCCGGCGCGATATTTCGTCGCGGTAATCCAGCGCGAGAAACGGGCCTGCAAAACCTGTCCCAAGCAGGGCGTGACGGCGGCGCCTCTTGCTGTACGGATCATCGAAAAAAGCTTGGTGTCGGACAGAGTGATCATCGACACGGTAGTGAACAAATACGCGGACCACAGCCCACTTTATCGTCAAAGTGTAGCTTTACTGCGCGATGCGGGCATCGATATCAGCCGAGCCACGATGTGCGGTTGGGTGATGACCATCGGAGAAATGATGATGCCGGTGGCCGGAGCGATGCGCAGCCAGTTGGTGGCTGGCAATTACATGCAGGTGGACGAAACCCCGGTCGATGTGCAGACGCATGACGGCAGCGGCACCAATCATCAGGCCTATCTCTGGCAGTACGGAACACCGGGCGGCATGGCGGTTTTTGATTTCCGCATGAGCCGCAAGCGCGAGGGTCCGCTGAACTTCCTGGGGGACTTCGAAGGACTTCTGCAAACGGATGGGTACGCCGCTTATGATCGCGTGGGCGGTGCGAACTTGGTGCATGCGGCCTGCTGGAGCCACGCCAGGAGGTACTACGTGGATGCGGTCAAGACAGTACCTGGACGCTCGCCTGCACATTGCATGCTCGCATATACTTTGATGAAGCGATCTTGAGGGAAAGGAGAGTCCCTGGCCAGTTTGGCCATAAGCTGCTGTGCAGCAAGGTTTTAGGAGTATGCTGACGCCAGTTTTTGGCATGACACGAGATTTTGGCCGAGCTTGACACCAAGTTTTGGCACGTGACACGAAATATTGGCACGAGACAGAGAGAAGAGCTAGATGGCAAAGAGTGTGAACAAGGTTTTCCTTTTGGGAAATGTGGGGAAGGATCCCGAAATCCGGTCGACAGGAACGGGAACCATGGTAGCCAATTTCGGGCTGGCCACCACCGAGCGATACAAGGACCAGCAGGGCAACTGGCAAGACCGCACAGAATGGCACAATGTGGTGGCCTATGCGCGCCTCGCCGAGATTGTACGCGACTATGTCAAGAAGGGCTCGAAACTGTTCATCGAAGGTCGCTTGACGACCCGAAACTGGGAAGACAAGGAATACGCCGGAAGAAAGGTCTATCGAACCGAGATAATCGCCAGCGACCTGTCCTTGCTCTCCGGCCGTGAGGAAGGTGCAAGCCGGACCAGCGCGCCGGCGGGGCCGTCCGCAGGCTTTGACCAGCGCCCGGCTGCCAGCCAGGAAGAATACGGCCAGGCAGCCGAGATATCTGATGAAGATATTCCATTTTGACTTGTACCTGAGAACTGTTTTTCGTGCAATTCATTGAATTCACGATTCTTGATCCCATTTTTGTCGAGAATATTTGTAAAGATTCGCGAGGCCGAATCCCAAAAAGCCGGATTTGGGTGAAAGTGTAAACTTTCCTGTTCGGCTGGATCGGAACAGCAAGGATGCTGAGGACGGTGTGCGCGACTGAAAGGCCGAGTACCAACCCAGGGAACTGAAGCCCTCCCGAGTGACTCGACCGCTACGGTCCCCTGAGTGCAATGAATCTTCGCTTGAGCGGGAATACTGTTCAGGCGGATCGAGCATACGCGTAAGCTATGGCCAGCATCTGGTCGCGCAAAGACGCAGGTTGGGCATCGGGACAGCGTGTAAACAGAAACTAGCCTCGCCGCTCCGACGAGGGATAAAACAATTTCAATTAATGCCGATAGTTCTTCCAGGGCCGTGAACGGGATTCACAGCGGGAATCTGTCATGTGTCCTAGGGTGTCAAGCGACACATGATCGTCTTGGAAGGAACTGGAGTTTACAGCCGAAACGGCAGCCACAATGTGGCAGGCTATCTCGCCATCCTGATCTCGCATTCAGGTTCCGCTAAACCACCGGCGACATCAGCCGATGTGCCTCTCCCTTACTCTCTTCCTTTGAAAAACCGACGAGTACCTCTGCCGGAGAAACCCGGAACGAACTCGTACATTCACTGATCGCTTCGCCAATGGGAGGTGAAGTTAATGACGGCGCAGGCTACAAAGATCAAAAGTTTCGTAATGGAGAGCGGCGAGCGATATTGTCTTCTGATTGACGCGGCCTCCGGCTTGCCACTCTACTACCCCAATCTTTTCGTTACCAGTCAAGTAAGAAACGCCTCGCTTTCCAAAGCAGCCATGGAAACCGCCCTGAATGCAATTCAGGTACTTCTCAGGTTTTGTAGCACGCAGGGTATTGATTTGATCTCGCGTTTTCGACTCCGGCGCTTCATGACCATTCCAGAAATTGATGGGATTCGCGACGCTTGCCAAAAGAGACTTTCCACGCCGCAATCCCCCCGAGTGGTTCCGATCCGTGGAGCCCAATCATATGCTGGGCGTCACCCAAAACCGGTCGGAAAACCCGCCGAATACGTGCGAATCACTTACATTGCCAAATACTTGAAGTGGCTGGCAGAGATACTGCTCGCGGGTGAGATCGATAATGACACCGCCGCACGCCTGGAGCAAATGGCCAGTCAATTGAATGCTCGACGGCCACCCCACAAGGGTCGTAGCCGCGTCGAGCGTACCAAGGGGCTTGACGAGCATCAAGTCGAGATTATTGCTGAAATAATTCGTCCCGGATCACTCGTGAATCCGTTCAAGGGCCACGGAGTGCAGTATCGCAATTTTGCGATTATCTTGCTCCTTCGATACCTAGGAATTAGAGCCGGCGAGCTCTTAAATATAAAGGGCTCTGATATTAAAACCGATACGAATCACATCGTCATCGCGAGGCGTGCCGACCTGATGATCCATGTTGCGTTGCCGAGTTCGATGGAATTCAAGTCGAACTCAATTCACGACAGATGAACACGCTGGTCCACTCGTATGCCATATCACACCACACTCGACCTTCCACGTGAGGTCTCAGCGTGGGCGTCTCGACAATCGAAGGGATACGAAATCGTCGCGGGAAAGGTCGCGGAGCTACTTCAGCGGTCTCCCCTCGTGACACGTTCACTGGTTGCACGGTATCCCATCATTATTTGTGACGAACATCAGGATGCCAGTGCCGACCAAGAGGCGACAATTCTAATGCTCTCCGATCAGGGAGCGCGCGTACGCATATTCGGCGATCCGATGCAGCGGATATATTTAGCCGATGTGAGAAGGATCTCGGTCGGCGTATCCATTTATAGAAGGAACAGGCGAGAGTCAAAGCATCATCTCGTCTGTTTTTCGTTCGTGGCGCGCTGAAGCAAAATTTGGTGAGGCACATCTCGGGCGGTCAAGCCAGTCGTCTGCTAATTCCAGCTATCGCAATCGGCCATCGCCTTGCTGATCTTTACCGTCGAAAGGGCCTAATTGCCGGCTCCCCAATCCCGGCCAGCGAACCTGAGCGGACACTCCTTTCTTTGAATTCCTTGCGGTCACCGAAGGTATAAATGCTCTTCCTCAGGGGGACGCCGTTCCTCAGCAAAATCTTGGAGAGATGGCTTTCCGCAGCCGTTCTGGAAGGGGACGATGTCCTGGGATGGGTGAAGCGGACTGTTTGCGAAGCAGTAGATAACAGGTTTTGGCCGTCACACCATCGCACCTGGGATCCCATATCTTGTCACGAAAATGCGCGTCCTGTGTCGTTCATCTCTTCGATTCCAGCAAAGAAGGGTTCGCGCCGACGGGGCAGCATGACCATCCGCGGGAACAAGCTGAGAGGCGTGGCCTTTGAGCGCTGCGTGCGAGCTACGCGGAATGGATGGAATTCAGTAGTCAGGGATTGAAACCAGCGCAGTTGATCGCCTTCAGGTGACGAGCAACCTCAACGCGAATGATCCGACGGCCAGTGCGAGCCACGTCAGCGGAAAGGGAAGATTTGCGTACCAGCGGGCACGAAGAACCGTCAGTACTGCGCCGATAAAATAGAGAATGAGCCCGGCTGCGGCTGCGACTCCGATCTGCGGTTGGGCAATCCCTGCGAGCAGTCCAAGGGCGCCCAGTATTTTAAATATGCCGAGTGCCGGAAGCCAGCGATCCTCGAGTTGCAGCCTGGTTAAATTCATGAGCAGCCATTGTGGGCGTGTGAAGTCGGATATGCCGGCATAAAGATTCGCTGCTGCGGCCAAAATGATGACTGTCAGATAAGCGGAATGCATGTTGAAGTGTCTCCTCTTTGTCACAAAGGCGGACTTTCACGTGTCATTCCAGTGACGCCTGGCGAAACGAGAATGTGACGGATGGGCGGCAACGATTGGCTTTTCGCAAAACAGAAAGCCCGTCGGGCAAGGGACACCCGAACAGGTGCCCACTGCGAATCCAGGTCTCGCGTGGAGCGACGATGGAGGGAAATGGCCGGCCAACTATCTGTCTCAAAAGTATGTGTAGATTACCGAAGAGAAATTGCTTGATGAAGAGTCACCCGATTCCAGCGGCACCAAGGAGGATGCGCGAATTGCGGGCGTGCCTTGACGGCTTGGAACTGACCCAGCATTTCTATTTGGATCTTGTCTTCAGGAGGTGCCTTTTATGCGCGGACTTTAGCAGGCGGCGAAGCAGCAGGGTCTCCGAGACGTTATCGGTGCGGTTGCAGTCCTCCCAATTTATATAAACGTACTCGAGAGCGAAGAAGCCGGAGTAGTTCATCTCAGTGAGGCGTCGGACGATGCCCGCGAAGTCGATCTGATTCTCGCTAATCGACGTCTGCAGGCGATTCGGCGCTGCGCCGCGGAGGTGAACGTGGCTTGCGAAGCGAAGCAGAGGGTGAATGCTGCGGGAAGGCACGCCTGCAGCGATGAAATGGCCGTAATCGAGGGTGAGCGACAGGCCAGGCACAGCCTCAATCAACGCGCGCGTCGAGGCGACATCCGCGCAGATGGAACCGAGGTGGGCTTCGATGGCGAAGGTTATCCCGGCCTGGGCCGCAGCGCGCAGGCGCCAGGCGGCCTCTTCGGCAGCCAGTGCGAAATCAGCGGTACAATCCACGCTTCTGTGGAAGACGCCGGGAAGTCCCGTGAGATGGCGGCAGCCTAAGGCCGCACAAAGTTCAAGTGTGCGCGAAAAGAGCTTGCGATTGTGCGTTCGCACCTCAGGGCTAGGATCGTTGGCGGAGCGCATGGTGGGATCAAGGCCCGTTTGAAGGAAGACATCGGCCACCTGCAAGCCGGAAGAATCGAGATCATTCTGCAGGCGTGCAATGAAGAGTCTGGGCCGGGCAAGAAGGCGGGTTGGCGACAAATCCGGAGTTCGCTCGAAAAGGCCGATATCTACATGGGTGAAATCGAGCAACTTCAACATGGCAAATCGCCGTCGGCGATCGAGGAGCGGAAAGGTGTAATCGGAACAGGAGAATCGCATCATCGTAATCGGTCCCTGCGGGCAAACGTTACGCAGCTCTTGCGGTAGAGATCATCGAGATTCTGCAACGCGCTGGCGGCGCTGATCTGGCCGCGCAAATGGTCAGCGATGGGCACACCCCCGTCTCGCTGCAGTGCAATATACCCTGGATACCGGGGACGAATCCAGGCGCTCTCGATGCCGGCGACGGTGCGCAGAAAAAAGTTGTTGCTCATCGCGTTGAGCAGAGGATCGCGCCATGCGGTTTTGCTTGCAGGCTGGCCGCCGCAGGCGCCATAAAGTGCTGTTTGACAGAGAGGGCTGATGACGAAAAGGCAGAAATCGAGGGCGGCATCCATGTTTGTGCAACGCGCCGAGACGGCGATGCCGGTGCCGCCGAGAACAGTTCGCAATGGAGTGCCATCGTAAAGCGCCGCAGGATTGGCGAATTGCAGCACATGATCCGCAAAGCCGGGCCGTGCATAGTTGCTGTAACTGTATGCGAATGGACAGTAAGCGATTTCGTCAGCAGAAGACATCGCTTGGTAGAGGCCGATGGGATTCATCGAGTAGATGCTCTCGGGCATGAAAGACGCCAGTTCGCGCAGCTCTTCGAGGCAGCGCGCGGCGATTTCCGGCGCGAAGAGATGATCGCCAGTGGCCACGCTGCTCCCATGTGAAAGGCACATGCCCATGAAATTGAGAAAGAGATCGGCGGGGAAGCCTGGCATGCGGACGAGTCGGCGCCGCCCAAGATCGAGCAGTTCGGTCCAAGCAGCCGGCGGCGGAAATCCGCAGCGATCGAGAATGTCCGCACGAAAGCTGGCTGCAGGAGCAGCCGCGTCGATGGGAAGCGCATAGAGGCAATTCTCGTAGCAATAACTCGCCAGGCAACAGCCCAGGGCGTCGGTTTTAATTTGTTCAAGCGCAGATGCGGCCAGAAGCGGGCGCAGATCGGCCAGTGTGCCGCTCAAGTGTACTTCGCCCATCATAGGATGATCGATAATCAGCAGATCGTATGCGCCGGCGAGCGCGGCGAGATCGGAGTGGCCGAACTCATCGAGGCTGCGCTTATCCCACACCATCTCAATGCCCGGATGGATTTCCTCAAAACGCTGCGATGCGGCCACAAGCGGAGGAAATGCGCGGCTGTGATTCCAGGTAATGCCGCGAAGTCGAATCTGCTTCATGCCTTCTGCTCCGCGAAGCTTGGAATCAGGATATTCCGCCCACTCTTGGCGGAGATAGTCGCCGCTTCGATCACTTCCATAGCGGCCACGCCGAGAGCTGCGGGCGAACGATTACGGGAGGGATCGAGGATAGAGTCGATGAGATTTCTCGCCGGGGCCTTGTGGGGATAGATTTCTTCGGACGAGAGATCGGGGAAAGCGCGCCGTTCGCCGCTCATGCACACATGCTCCATGGTTCCACGCCATAATTCCAGGTACAGCATTCCCTCGGTCCCAAAGATCCTTACTTCGTAAGTGCGCAGGCTGGTGCTGGTGGCGCCAGTGCTGGCGATCGTGACCAGGGCGCCGCTCTCCATGCGCAGGTTCAATGCATCGTAGATGTCGAGCGCCGCGCCATCATTGTGAAAATGCGCGAATACTTCGCTGACGACTTCGCCGGTGAGAAAAGCCAGATAAGCCGCGACATGACAGACTTGGGCATAGATTTGGCCGCCGCCGGCTATGGACGGATCACTGTAGGTGGTGTGGCGCGGGTGCAGATATGCGTCCCCGCCGGCGTGCGTGGGCGCAGTGCCAGCGCCGCGAATCAAATGGCTGACAGGATTGGTCATCAGCACGCTGATCATGCGAATCTTGCCCAATTCTCCGCTGTGGATCATGCTTTGCGCGGCTGCGGCGTGCGCGGTGAAATGCCAGGGACAACTGATGAGGAATTGAAGCTTGCGCCGTTCGGCGAGATCGAGCAGTCTTCTGGCCTGGCTGGTTTTCAAGGTCATTGGCTTTTCGATCAGAACATGCTTGCCCATGCCCAAAGCGGCGGCTGCCTGCTCGTAATGCAGGTGCGGGCTGCTGCTGACGATCACCGCCTGCAGGCTATCGATAGAAAGCATTTCGGATGTGGTGGTGCAGGCATGGGGAACACCGAAATCGGCCGCGACCTGGCGCGCGCGGTCTGGATCATTTTTCTGGATGGCAACAAGTTCGGCGCGCGGATCACTGAGCAGCGCGGGAATGTGGGCGAAAGTGGCCCACCAGCCGGCGCCAAGAACTCCGCACTTGATTTTGTCCGTCACGTGGTTCTCCTTGGAAGCCGCCGCGGTCAGAATTCAATCGGCTCGATCAGGTCGCGGTTAAGCTCGACGCCAAATCCGGGGGCATCGGAGAGAACGACATGACCATTAACGGGAGGCGGTTCGCCGACAATCGCGTCGAAAATCGGGCGAACGCGCGTGCCGTCGCCGACAGTGAGATACTCAGCGAATGGCGAATTGAGATTGGATTGCACGAAGTGGTAATTGTAGACGCCCGAACCATGAGGGATGACAGGCACGTTGTACGGCTTTGCGATGGCCGCAATGCGTCGGACCGCCGTAAGGCCGCCGCACCATTGCATTTCCGGCTGGATGACGTCGCAGGCGCGCGCGGCGAGAATTGCAGCAAAGGCCTTATAGTCGAATTCGAGGTTGCCGATGGCGACCTGGATGGGCGAGATATGCGCGCGTAACTCGGCATTCATCTTCTCTGCCGAGCCGTTCTCAAGTGGATCTTCGAACCATTTAATTTCCAAATCTCGAACGCGTTCCGCCAGGCGCGTCGCAAATTCGAAATCCCAGGAGAGATAACAGTCCACCATCAGCTCCACTCCGGGGCCTAACTCAGCGCGGCAAACTTCGAGACAGCGCTGCATTCTGATTAGTCCATCGCGGCGGTCCGCGGCGCCCCACGGAGCGGCAATTTTCACGCCAAGGAATCCCGTGTCCTTCCAACTGGCTATCAGTTCCGGATGCGTAGTCACATAACAAGGGATCGAGTCCTTGGTTTGACCGCCAAGCAGCTTGTAGACAGGTAGCTTAAGCGCCTTGCCCATCAGGTCCCAGAGCGCCAGATCGACGCCACTGATCGCCATGGCCGTCAATCCTCCAAGACCGTAGGGGAGCGTGGCGCGATACATCTGGTCCCAGATCTTCTCAATGTTGTAAGGATCTTCACCGATCAAAAAGCGGCTGAAGTGCCGTGCGATCAAGAGACAGGCGGCCGCCCCGCCGCCGTAATTGGCTGCGAAACCGGTGACTCCCTCATCGGTGAGGATTTCGATTGCGTACGGATCCTGGCCGGGCCCCATCCATAAAGAGCGAAGGCGGGCGAAACGGGGGTAAATCGACATGGGATTGGCGATCAGGGCGTGGGTTTGCCAGCCCCCACCCCAGTATTGCGATTCGCCAAACTCGGCGCCCCGCTCGCCCGTATTTCCGGAACGGATTCTGTAAAGGCGGATTTCAACGATCTTCATACACGCTCTTCCTGCGAGATCGAATCATCATGAATCATGAGTCAACCAACAACCTGAAACCTTGAGCAAGCCCTAAAATTCCCTGGCCCGAAGTTTGCGCCTGGCGCAATTATCCACTTCCATGACTATGCGTCGATGAACATAGATGCAATAATCGTTCGCGATGCCCGGCTCATCTGCAGGTTCCGTCTCCCCCTATACGCTTGAGGGGGTCTCCCGCGCATGCAGCATCCTGCGTGCGTTTGAAGATGACCGTCAGGCGCTTTCCCTGACGGAAGTAGTGGAACGCACAGGAGTCGAGCGCACCATCTGTTTCCGGCTGCTGCGGACGTTGTTAGATCAGGGATTGCTGCGACGCATCGACAAAACAAAATATGCATCGAATGTGCGCATTTTAAGCGGCAAGCGCTTCCGCATCGGCTACGCGTCGCAAACCAGCGACTCGTTTTGCAGCGCATTAGCGCAGGGCTTGCGGTGGGCCGCCTCGGCGAGGCCCATCGATCTAATCGAAGTTGAGAATCGATATAGCATCAAAGTCGCGTTGCGCAACGCCGAGCAACTGGTGGCGCGAGGCGTGGACCTGGCCATTGAATTTCAAACCTACGAGCGTATCGGGGCGCGGGTCGCCCGGTTCTTCGAAGCAGCAGGGATTCCGCTCATCGCAGTAGAAATTCCCCACCCGAATTCAGTCTTTCTAGGCGTAGATAACCAGCGTGCCGGCGCCGTCGCGGGCAAGGCGCTTTCAAAGGCGGCGCAGGCTCACTGGGGTGGGAAGTGCGACGAGGTGCTGTTTCTCGATCTCGACATTGCCGGCTCGCTGCCCCACCTGCGGCTTTCCAGCGCGCAAAGCATTTTACGAAACGGATTGAGCGCCAACTGCGTGTTCACTCATCTCGATTCGCGCGGTGAATTTGTTCGCTCCTTTGAATTGACGCGCCGCCACCTGCAATTTGTTTCCAGGCGGCGGACGCTGGTGACAGGGATCAACGACTACGCGGTGCTTGGCTCAGTGCGGGCATTCGAGGAGGCCGGCAGGAGAGACATGTGTCTGGCCGTGAGTCATGGTGGTGGGCCCGAAGCGCGGCGCGAGCTGCGTCTGCCCGGCTCTCCCCTTGTGGCCACAGTGGCCTTCTTCCCAGAGAGGTATGGGGAGAGCCTGCTTCTGCTTGCCCAGGACATCCTTAACCGGAGGGCGACACCGCCCGCGATCTACATGCCGGTGCAGCTGCTCACACGCAAAAATGTCGACGATTTCTACCCTCTCGACGTTATTCCGGGTGCAGTCACCGGCGAGAGTCCGCTCCGATAAGGTCGCGCCGAAGTTGCGCGCAATCCCGCGATGTCCATTTCTTGCGCCAAGCGCAAAGGTTGCCCCGGGTATGAAATCGGACTTTACGGCTTCAGTTATGCGTCTAGCGTTTTTGATCGGACGGGGAAATACTCGTGGAAAGAGGAGCTGAAGGTGAGTATTCATCCGGCTCCGGCGAGGTCGGCAAGCGGGTTTGGGCTACTGATGCCCAAGCGCGGGGTTAAAAAGCAACCCTCGCCCGCTAAAATTACTTCGTAGTAACCGGTCTCTAAAAGCGCTAGAGAGCATAGAGTAACCGCGGAGACGATTGAGCTGGCGAACCGCACGGACAATCCAGCGTCAGAGTGGTAAATTGCCGTTTAATGTCTCCCATCGTCTGTATCTTTAGAGCTGATAAGCCGTCGCCATCATTCCGGGCCGAAGAGTTCGTATTGGAAACTTTTGCCGGTTACGGGGGCAAAGAAATGGCTTGACACCTGAGAAAGCGGTCTCTTAATCTCTCATCCTGATTTGTGAGGCCGGTTTCATCCCGTCAACTCAGTTCCTTATGGAGGTTATCAGTATGCACAGCCAGTTGGGCGTGATGAATTCAAACAACGCGGCGGCCGTTGCTGCACTGGCCCCGTATGCAACCGGTTATTTCAGTTACCAGTCGCCGGCGGTCGGCGCCGACAATGCGCTCTGCGACGGGGTTTACAGCAACCTGAAGCAAGCCGCGCCCTACGTCACCGGCTATGCAGCCGTGGCGCCCTTCTTCGGCAGCCCCAAAAACAATGTCTCAGGGCCCGGCAACTGGAGGCTGAATGCCTCGCTGTTCAAAGACTTCACGACCTTCCATGAGCAATACCTGGAGTTCCGCGCCGACGCCTTCAACGTGCTGAACCATCCAAGCTACGCCAACCCTGGCAACACCGGCATCGACATAGGCGCCAACGTGGTCCAGATTACCGGAACGGGATTTGATCAGAACAATACCATCGATGGTCGCTTTCTACAGTTCTCGGCTAAGTACGTGTTTTAGAGCAGCAATTTGAGTTTGTCGGCATATGGCTCTTGAAGTCGTCATTCTGGTGAGGAACGACCTCAAGAGTGAAGTAGTGCTTCCAGGATCGTAAGGCTCGACCTTCTATGCTGACCTATTTCCAGAGCTTCACGATCCTTTCGCTAGTGAGATAGAGTTACCAAGTGGGGATAACTGCTTTTCCAAGATGAAACAGAATCGGAGAACCTTTCTTCGCAATGGCGCTCTGGCTGGGGGAGCCATCCCTCTCCGGCGATTGGTTCAGAGTGCACAGAACTCCTCCGCTTCCGCTGCTCCTCCCGGTGGCGCTGCGGGGAAAGACTCCCTCAGCGCGTTGCTTCGCGAGGAGTTTCAATCACCGCCCAAGAAGTATCGCCCGGTGGCGCGCTGGTGGTGGCCAGGCAATGGAGTAGCTGACGAGG
Source organism: Acidobacteriaceae bacterium (assembly GCA_030038435.1). Taxonomy (GTDB): domain Bacteria; phylum Acidobacteriota; class Terriglobia; order Terriglobales; family Acidobacteriaceae; genus Telmatobacter. Next base: position 21,768 of record JASHOY010000411.1, read on the forward strand.
AATTGCGCCGTGAGATTGATGTGCTTGATAAAGCCGGATTTGGCGGTGCCGAGATACAGCCCTTCATCAAAGGTTTCGGAGTCAGTCAGTTTCCCAAAGCGGAGCAGCAGCGCATAGAGAGCTATGCGACACCGACCTTCTTTCGGCACGTGAGGACTGCAGTGGAGGAAGCGCGCAACCGGGGAATGTTCATCGACTACACGTTCGGTTCCGGATGGCCCTTCGGCGGCGGGATGGCAATTACCCCGGAGCTTGCCGCAATTGAACTGCGCTCGACGCACATGTCGGTTGAGGGTCCGGCAAAGTTTAGGCAACGCTTGCAATTGCCCGCGGTGACCGATGGCGATCCTTCGCATGGCGCTGACATCCTCAACCGATTGCCCGAAGGGTGGTCTGAGCGCATGAGGAAACGCACCAAAGTGGTCGCCGTCGTGGCCGTGCGGGGCGAAGCGGCCGAATGGTATTTTAACCAAGGCGGCGGCCGTCGGGTTAGAAAGTCGGGGCGGCTCGATCGCGGCGCGTATGTCGATCTGACCTCGCAGCTGCAGCCAGACAGCACTTTGGCTTGGAATGTGCCGCCCGGAACCTGGCAGCTATTTGTATTTTCGTCCGTACCAACCGGTCAGAAGGTCAATGCAGGCGCCGGCAAAGGACCGCAGCTGGTGATGGATCACCTGAGCTCGGAGGCGTTTGCAGCGCACGCACAGCGTGTCGGCGGCAACGCTATCCCATTTCTAGGTGAATTCTTTGGCAACGGCTTGCGCGCAGTTTTCTGCGACAGCCTTGAGGTGCGGGCAAACCTCTTCTGGAGCGACGATTTTCTGACTGAATTCCATAGCCGTAGAGGATACGACTTATGGCCATATCTTCCCATCCTCAAGGTGCAAAGCGATGGTGAGCCATTCGGAAAGTTTGTCGACGTGCCAGTTTACGAGATGGCAGATATCGGGCCGCAAGTACGGCATGACTATCGCCTTACTGTCTCCGAACTTATGATGGAGCGATTCTACGATCAATTCAATCGATGGGCCCACGCTCATAACCTGCTCTCGCGCACCCAGGCGCATGGCTCGCCGACCGATGTTTTGCGAACCTATGGCGAGGCAGATATTCCAGAGACGGAGGATCTCTATGACAGTGGCTGTTACGACTTTCTCAAATTGGCGCCGTCGTCCGCACATGTCTATGGGCGCTCGATCGTCGGGAGCGAATCGTTTGTGTGGGCGAATGCCGTCTATCAGACAACGCCGGAGAGACTGAAACTCGCAGCGGACGAGTTACTGACTGCCGGTGTCAATGCGATTGTCTATCACGGTTTTCCGTATATATTGCCGGGCGTTCCACCTCCGGGTTGGCATCCGTTCACCGGCATCGATTCTGGCGCCTACTCGTCGCAGTGCAACGAGATGAATCCGCTCTGGCCTTACTTCGCGCAGCTCAATAGCTACATCACACGCTTGCAGTATATTTCGCAGAGAGGGAAGAATATCGCCGCGATTGCCCTGTACCGGAGTGATCTTCCCCATGGCGCCGAAGAGCAGCCACCGACGCCAAAGCTTAACCAGGCACTTATGGATGCCGGTTATAACTATGATCACATCAATGCCGACTCGCTATTGCGCTGTGTTGTCCTGAATCGGAAGCTGGAAACATTCGGCGGAGCAGGTTATAAGGGTCTTGTGCTTCCCCCGCTCAACGCCATAGGGCCGAAATTGGCTGAGAAGCTGGAGGAGTTTGCGAAGGCGGGTCTGGCGATTGTCTTTACCGGTGCAACACCCGCACAGGCGAACGGCCGGCTCGATAATGGCCGTAATACGCAGCGCGTCATATCGGCAATGGCCAATCTTCGTCAAAGCGGCAACGTTTATTTTGCGCCGGATCAAACGCATGCGCTAGCCGTAATCAAGCGAACGGTAACTCCAAACGTAAGCTTCCATGGGGAAGCATTGCCGTTTATTCAAAAGCGGATTGGAAGAATAGACGCATTCTTCCTGCGTAACCAATCGGACGCGGAGAAGCACTTGAGTGCTGAATTCGAAGCGGAAGGATTGCCCGAGTTGTGGGATCCGTGGACCGGCCGCTTTACGGCGATCGCGAGCCATCGACGAATGGGAAAATGGGTTGAAGTGGAACTTAAAATTGGACCTTACTCGTCGGCGTTGATCGTGTTCGATCTGCCTGGCGGGATGCCCCCGGAAACGGCCCCAAGGAGAGGAGCGCTGCTGCGAACGGTGGAGATCGGCGGGACCGGCTGGAAGCTTGCAGCGACAGGTCTTGCTCCGTCAGGCGAAACCACGGTAATTCGTCGCGATTTGCCTGCGCTGGTCGATTGGTCGCTCGATAGTGAGTTACGTGGGCTGTCGGGCCAGGGCGTCTATATGACTTCCTTCGCTCTGGAGTCTTCTCATGCCGGCAAACACTACATCTTAGATCTTGGCAACGTGAAGGATGTGGCTGAGGTTGCAGTGAATGGTCACCACGTGGAGACATTGCTATTGCGGCCTTACCGAACCGAGATCACAGAGTTTATTGCCTTAGGTGAGAATCAATTGCAGGTGACCGTTACTAATACGTTGTTTAATAGCATGGCGCTGCGAGAGCCGCGGCCATTTCATGCTGGCCCTGTTGATAACCCTTCGGGGTTGATGTCAGGCGGATTAATTGGGCCGGTGAGACTTGAGATATTCGGCTGAATAACCTGCGCAATTGTATTGCGCGCGTTATTCAAGATTCTCATTATCGACTTTTGTTCAGTCATGGGCCTACATAATCAACGCGGCTTCAACCTGCGGGGGTGAATTTGCGGAGCTTCGATCTTAGTTACGCGCGGCTAGCCGGCGCGGCTGCCGTTTTCCATTTTCTCTCTTTTCCGATCTTGGGCGTAGCCTTAGCCAGAAACAGCGCGACGGCTCCGCACGACCGGTTCTTTGCTCTTCCTGTGCCGGGAAATTCAATCTCTTCCGCACGAACCGTGAATCGCTACGGAATTCCCTTCGTCGAGAGCGTGCCGCATCCCGAGAGCAGCGGCTTGACGTTGCTTGCCGTCGGATCCACGGTCAAACGGATTTACCTGCTCGGCATGACCGAATCCGCAGGCGTGCGTGCATGGACGTCTCCAAAGGACTATTCGCAACGCTTCTTCGTGGGAGACCGCCTGGGAAATATCCGCCTCGACTATGCTGATGGTTCGGCTCAGGTATTTCCGCTGATTCTGGGAGAGAGCGTGTGGTGGGGCAAGATCTTCTATAACTATCCCGACCCATTCCCGACCGATGCTGGACTGCGCAGCACGCTTTCGCTCTCGTTGCATCTTTTTCCTGCAGCGCCCGTAGAGGATGGTAACTACGTTGCCGTAATCGATCCGCGGCCGGCACCAATAGTGCGGATTGAGGTAGAAAACTCCTCCTTCATGAAAGGCGGTGTAACGATTGCCGGAGTCACCGTGGAGACCGCAGACACTTCAGCAATCCCTGGAGCGACGGAGCTAACTGCGGGGCAAACTTTGCCGCAATTTGCCGCCTTTGAGCGCGAAAGGCCTTTGCGCCAGGCGGGCAGTGCCGATGACTCATCCCGCGACCGATTGGAAGCCCTTAGTTATGCGCTGTATTCAAACCAGCGGGAGTATGTGCGGCCGCCCAGTCCCAGACTGCCGCCCGACTATACCGGCGCGAAGGTTGCTTTCCGAGGACCGGTGGACGCTGCCATTCTCGAGAATGCTTTTGCCGCCAATGTCCAGGACATGCTGGATAAGATCGACCCCGATGGTATGTATCACACCTCGACGCGGGGCGCCGTCTCCTGGAACGGCGCTGGCTTTGGCACCTTCCGTCCCGAGGTGGGAATGTACTACGGCGACTCTTGGTCACGGGACATGGGAAGAACCCTGCAAGAGCTGGCAGAACTCGACTATCTCCCCAAGACCAGATCGTCGGCCGACTACGCCCTTCGCATGGCGCAACGATGGGAGGACCCGGCGCTCAAGTATCACGGCGAATCGCTGCCGCCGCACTGGAGCCGGGTGATTAACAAACCCAGCTTCGCACAGCCCTTCGAGAATGACGGCCACGGGCTGATCTCGCTCTCACTTTACAAACTTTGGCAGCGGATCCCCGATCGTGAGGCCTGGTTGCGCGCTCATTGGGGAGGAGTGAAAGCTGCCGGCGACTGGATTCCGTGGCAATTCGACCATCCCCAAATTTCCGGCGCGGCCAATGGCTTGCTTGGGTCCACTGGCGAATCGGCCGGCGGCAATGGACATTCAGTCTACCCCGACACCATATGCATGATCGCGCTTCAGGCCTTGGCGAAAATGGCCGACTCCATTGGTCAAACCGACTCGGCGCAACTTTGGCGACAAACCGCGGAGAAGATGCGCAAAGCGATTACCGCCCATTACATCATTGCCGATCCTAAATACGGCAAGGTGTGGACGCTCGAACATGCGGGTTGGCCAAATCAGAGCACCGTGCTGGGGCCGCTCATTTTTACTGCAGACTACCAGGGCCTGGCGCCCGACGACATCGATGCGGAATGGCGACAGGCGGATTATGATACCTACAAGCGACTCGTCGACACTTATTATCCATTCGGGTTCTATGGGTGGGCGATGGGCTACGGCCAGGGCTTTGTTACTCAATCCGCCTTGCTGCTCGACCAGATGCGTGACGCCACAACCATGCTTGATTGGGCTGCCAAGGAAATTTACGATCCGCGCTTTGGATCCTTCGTGACTCCGGAGGGCGTGCAGATCGACCCTTCCGGCCGATTCTGGTATCGGACCGGCGACCTGGGCAATGGCGTGCAAGAGGCTGAGATTGTCAAAATGTTGCGCCTTGTCGTGGGCGTGGATGATTCGCATCCGCGCCACCTCGCCATTCTGCCCCGCATGCCCTACGGCTGGACTGAGATCCGGGTCGATCAATACCCCGCGCTGGTCGACACCGGCGGCGGTGCGCACATCGTGCTTCTAAGCTACGATCTTAAGCGCGCCCACCGGGGCATGAGTTTGGTATTGAGTTCCAACTGCACCGTTGGGCCCGTTTCCATCCGTATAGGACCATTTGCCGCAATGCCCCAGGCCTCGGACGTGCTCGTAAACGGAGGTCACCCGGCCGATGCCAGCGTTGAAAAAAGCGGCGATTCTTGGTGGGTGAACTTGCAATTGGCAGACTTGCCCCGGTCCGCAGAAAACGCAAGTTAGACGCGCTTCCCAACTCCAGCTCAAGCAGTAGGAACTACAAGGAGCAAAGACACGTGGCGGCACAAACACATGTTGCCGATATGATTCTTCGTCCCGTCCAGCTCGATCAGCGACGCCGACATCAATCCCCAGACCGTCTCCCCGTTCTTCTTCCGGAACTGTGTCTCCAGGTTGCGGCACGCCCCCTCCCTCATAAGCACCTCTATCATCCTGCTCCGGTCCGCGGGGTCCGCCCACACGCTCAGTTCGTCGAGGTTCGCCCGATCCTTGCGCAGATAGCGCTTTTCGAAACTGACCATGCGCACCTCGCCGCTCAGTAACTGGACCAATGCGGTATTGCCTTTTCCCCGATCTTCAGGTGGCGTGATCACTTGAAAGCTCGAGCCCACCAACTCCGACGGCGTGTATCCCACAATCCCCGCAAAGCACTCGTTGCACTCCAGAATCCGCCCCTCCAGCGAGGTGTGCAGGTTTCCCACCGCAGCCTGCTCGAACGAAGCCCTATATAGCGCGTCGCTCGCCCACAGCGGCCTCTCTGCCTCCACCGGCGCCATTCCGTCCACGGCCAGAAACGCCGAACTTCGCTTCGCTGGCGGAGAGATCGAGCGTTCCCCGTCAAAGACCGCGTACAGCTTCTCCTCTGCAACCGTCCCCACGCACCCTCTCCCCACCGGGCCTGATGCTGGTCCGGGTCTCAGTCCGCCGAACCGGCAGGGACTTCCGCGGCTCCCGAACGGTAGCTTGCTGCAGCCCCCTGTATCCCTCTATCGGCAAAAGCAGGGAAAGAGTTCAGGTGTTTGAGGTTCGCTCACAAAATTGAATCCGCCTTCTGCATCTCCCCGCCTCCTCTCGGCGAGGCGCAGAAGGTCTGCGCGTGGAGAAGCGTTGCGAAAAGTCCCATCGCCGATTCATCGGTCGGGGATGGTTCGCCGCTCGAAACCGATCCGCAGAAGGTTTGGCATTCGAAGCGGCGACGGCCATAGCCGTTTAACTCTCAGCTCGCTATTTTGGGTTCCTGCTCGAAATCTGCCTCTCCTTCGGCATTGCGGATGAGCCGGTGCAGATAGGAGCGAGAGATGCGCAGCTTGCGCGCGGCCAGGGTCTTGCTGCCGTTGTTCTCCCGGATGGCGTTGGCCGCCAGCCGGATCTTGTATTCCCGGAGCTGGCGCTCGAACGAGCCGCTGGAATCCTCCGGCGTCTCTTCCAGTGCCTCCGCCCGCACTTCGCCCGGCAGGTCCTCGACGGCGAGCGACTTTCCCTGGGCGACAATAATCGCACGCTGGATTACGTTTTCCAGCTCGCGCACATTTCCCGGCCAGGAATAGCTCTGCAGCACGGTCATGGCCTCGGGATCGATCCCTGTGACCGGCTTCTGAAACAGCTTGGCGTAATGGCGTTGGTAATGAGCCACGATCTCGGGAATGTCTTCGGCGTGGTCCTGAAGTGCGGGAGTTTCTATGCGCATCACATTGATGCGATAAAAGAGATCCTGGCGGAACTTGCCCTCGCTCACCATTTCCTCCAGATCGCGATGCGTAGCGAAGATGAAACGCGCATGCAGAGGAATGAGGTTGCTGCTGCCCAAGCGGCTGAATTCCCGCTGCTGGAGCACGCGCAGAAGCTTCACCTGGGTATATAGACTCAATTCGCCGATTTCATCCAGAAAAATGGTGCCGTCGCGGGCCTGCTCGAAATAACCTTGGCGATTGCCAACCGTGCCCGTGAAGGCGCCTTTTTCATGGCCGAACAATTCGGCTTCGATCAGCGTTTCGGGGATGGCCCCACAGGCTACGGCTACAAAAGGGCGATGGTTGCGCGAGCCGCGGTTGTGAATGGCGCGCGCCACCAGCTCCTTGCCGGTCCCGCTTTCGCCCTGGATGAGCACCGAAGCGCCGTTGCCGGCCACGGTATCGATCAGCTTGTGCAGGCGCTGAATCTGCCGGCTCGATCCTACGATCCGGCTGCAGTCGGCGGCAACTTCCCGTTCCGTAGACGCGGCGCCGAGACGCTCTTTGAGCGAAGTGCTTTCCTGGGCCCGGCGCAGCATCAGCCGCAGGTCGCGGATCGAGGGTGGACGGCGGCAGTAGCCGTAGGCCCCCTCATTGACCAGTTCACCGGCGGCCGTGCGCACTCCGTCGTCGGCCAGTATGACCCAGGCGGCCTGGGTGCGGATCAGGCGGCGGGCCGCTTCAAACCGCGCTTCCAGTGCTTCCTGCTTCGAATTGAGGTCCAGAATGAAAAGGCTGCACTGACCGCTGGCCAGCAGACGTTCGATGCCTTGCTCGGTCGACTCCCAGGTGAAACGGAATTCGTCACCCATGGCGGGAGACAGCAATTGCTCCAGGGTGGAGTCCGGCGAAAACAGGCCAACACGAATCAAGAAGCCCCCTCTAGGGTGGCAATCACCAGGTCAGTGTAACCTCACCGGCATTCTCTGGTTCCAAAGGCCAGCCCTAACGAGCGGGCGCTTTAGCTGCTCTGCTCCCTATGCTGATCCCGCTTCCATTCTGACCGAGCCGGGAAGTGATGGCAAGATGTTTTCGACCTGCCCTTACACGTAAGTACCAGGGGTCTCTACAGGCTCCGCCGGCGGTTTTTCCTGTATACATTTAGCGCCTAGTCCTTCTCCAGCTGTGCACACCCGTGCACACCGCCGCCCCCTGGCGAGGAGAAATGTCCTGTTTTCTGCGACTAGCAGGTTTGGACCCAAGATTGCTCATGACTAAGGTACCCGTTGAATCTGTCCTTAAGTCTGTAGGGTTTTTGCATCCAGCGTGAAAAGGATGCGGCCAGGGAGGAAAGAGCTTTGCACTCGATCGCATGGTGGCCAACGGTTGCGGTACTGGCGGTTGCGGTCTTTACTGACCTGCGCAGCGGCCGTATCCCCAATTGGCTGGTGTTGCCGTTTCTGGGGATCGGGGTAGCCGTTTCGGGTTGGCGGTTCGGCTGGAGTGGTATCGGTCATAGTCTTGAAGGCGTATGCCTGGGAACTCTACTGTTTGGTATATTTTACGTTCTGGGCGGCATGGGGATGGGGGATGTCAAGCTGTGTGCCGCCATTGGCGCCTGGATCTGGCCTTGGCAGCTGGTGACGGCGCTGGTGATTACCGGTCTGGCCGGCGGAGTGATGGCAATTGTGTGGGCTATCCGAGGCAAGTTTGTCGGCGAGTTGTTCAAAGGCTCCGGGGATATCCTCTTCGGGGGGCGAGGCAAGGATCCTGAATCGAAAATGACGCTCTCCAACCCGCTGGCGCGCAAAATGCCATACGCGCCGGCAATAGCAATAGGCACGTTAATCTCGTTCTTTTCGCGTTGATTTGGGCCCTGGCCCGCCGCGCAGCAAACTGCGGGCTCTGGTGGATGGGAAAGATTGCCGGTCATGAGAAATAGCGAACTACCAACTTCGGTGTCTCAGGATCCTGACGCTCTCGGCACCAGTCCCTTGTCCGTGGCGCTGATCGGACCCGACGAGCATCGACGTAATGCCGTGGCCGAGGCCATTGCCGGGCCGCTCTGCGGTACGCGCCGGGAACTGAACTTTTACCCCGATCTTGAGGAAGCCCAGAAGCTGATTGAACGCAGTTTCGACGTGGTGATTGTCGACCTCGATAGCAATCCGGAAGTGGCCCTGGACCTGGTGGAAAGCATTTGCGCCAACATGCAGGCGACGGTGATGGTCTATTCGGCGGGGGCCGATGCCGAGCTGATGATCCGCTGCATGCGGGCCGGGGCGCGCGAGTTCCTTACCCAGCCCTTTGTGCCCGCCAAACTTGCCGAGGCGCTGGTGCGGGCCTCAGCGCGGCGGACCGCGACTCGCGCTACGAAGAAAGCCGACGGCAAGCTGCTGGTCTTCTGGGGCGCCAAGGGCGGCGCCGGGGTTACCACCCTTTCCAGCATGTTTGCAGTGTGGCTGGCTCGCGAGTCCGGAAAGAAAGTGTTGTTTATCGACTTTGACCTGCCCCTCGGCGATGCCGCGCTCGCTCTCGGGTTGGCAGGCCAGTATTCCACCATTGAAGCCCTGCAGAATTTTCACCGCCTCGATGCGAATTTTCTGGGCAGGCTGCTCGTTCAGCACGATTCGGGACTCTCCGTGCTCAGTTCGCCGGGAAAACTGGTTCGCATGGATATGCCTAAGGAATCCATCGACAAGCTGCTCTGGGTGGCCCGGCAGGAGTTCGATTACCTGGTCATCGATACCGGTTCGAAGATGGACCTAATCGACACCGCGCTCTTCGACCTGGATTCGGTGGTCTACCTGATCACGGATGTGAATATTCCCGAACTGCGCAACGCCAACCGGCTGATCACCGAATGGCTGGCGGCCGACGGGCGGCGGCTGGAGATCGTCCTCAACCGTTATTCGAGTTCCTCGCTGGGCGTGGACGACGACCATATCGCCAAGGCTCTCACCCGCCACGCTCAGTGGCGGATTCCGGAAGATCATGGCGCGGCGCGCAAAATGCAGGCCACCCCGGCCACGGTGGCCCTGAGCGAGTCGCCTATCTCCGGAGTGCTCCGGCAAATGGCGCGGGCGGCCTGCGGTATGACTGCCGTGCCGGAGAAAAAGAAGGGCAAGTTCGGGTTCTTTTAACGAAATTGGTGCGAGACATCGACTTGGGGAGACATAAGGAATGGATGGCGCTTCGGCGGAACTTTTAAATCTCGAAAACTATAAATCGGAAGTACATCGGACGCTGATCTCCCAACTGGATCTGGAGAAGCTTTCGCGTGCAGATTCCGCCCAGGCCAGACAGGCCGTGGCGGGCATGGTCAAGGAGATCATCGCCAAGCAGGGCGTCCCGCTGAGCTTTGACGAGCAGGAAAAGATCCAGGCGGATCTGATTGACGAGGTCTTCGGACTCGGGCCGCTGGAACCGCTGCTGCGCGATCCCAAGATCTCCGACATCCTGGTCAACGGCAAAGACAAGGTCTTCATCGAGCGCGGCGGCCGGCTGCAGAAAACCGACACCATGTTCCGCGACGACCGGCACCTGATGCAGATCATCGACCGCATTGTCTCTCGCGTGGGCCGCAGAGTTGATGAAGCTTCGCCGATGGTCGATGCGCGTTTGCCCGACGGCTCCCGCGTCAACGCCATCATTCCTCCCCTGGCGCTGGATGGACCTTCGATGTCTATCCGTCGCTTCGGCACCGGACCCCTGGTGGCCAACCAGCTGGTGCAGTTGCGCACCCTCTCGGCGGAGATGATGGAAGTGCTGGCCGCCGCTGCCCGGGCCCGCCTGAGCATTCTTATCAGTGGTGGAACCGGCGCCGGAAAGACCACCATGCTCAACATCCTGTCCCGCAATATTCCGCAAACCGAGCGCGTCATCACCATTGAAGACGCTGCGGAATTGCAACTGGCGCAGGAGAACCTGGTGCGCCTGGAGACCCGGCCCCCCAATATCGAAGGTCAGGGCGCCATTCGCCAGCGGCAATTGCTCATCAACAGCCTGCGTATGCGGCCCGACCGCATCATCCTCGGCGAGGTTCGCGGCGAAGAAGCCTTTGACATGCTCCAGGCCATGAACACCGGCCACGAGGGCTCCATGGCCACCATTCACGCCAACTCGCCGCGCGACGCGCTGAGCCGCCTCGAGTCGATGCTGGCCATGGCCAACCTCAGTCTTTCCGAGCGCTCCATGCGCCAGCAGATCGCCTCGGCCCTGGACATTGTGATTCAGGTCAGCCGTCTCAGCGATGGCAGCCGCAAGGTCACCAGCATCTCCGAAGTGACCGGCATGGAAGAAAACATCATCAGCATGCAGGACATCTTCACATTCCATAAGAAGGGAATTGGTCCCGAAGGCAAAGTAATCGGGACATTTGCGCCCACCGGCATTCGCCCCAGGTTCCTCGAACGCATCCAGCTTGCCGGCATCGTGCTGTCACCGGGTGCTTTCCAGAACACACTGGATGTCAGGTAATCGGTGAAGGAGGATAAACAACCATGATGGTCCCCGTAGTACTAGCTTTCGCAGGGGCGTTCGTGGTGACCGTTTTGCTGCTGGTTGCCATGAACCTTTCGTCGTCCTCGCGGCAATCCAAGCGGGCCGCTTCGGCACTGCAGCAGGCCGTGGGCTCCGAGCGCCAGGTCTCGCTCTTGCCTCCCACGAGCTTCCGCAAGACCCAGCAGAAGCTCAGCGCCGTTCCCTGGGTTAATTCCATCCTGTCCAAGGTAGATTTTGTGCCGCGCATGCAACGGCTCATCAAAGAGGCCGATCTCAAATGGACCGTGGGCTCGCTGTTCCTGATGTCGCTTGCCGCTTTTGCATTCGCCGGCTATCTGCTCTATTTACGCATTCACAGCGTCATCGTCGCTTTGGTGGTGGGCATCGTTGCTGGCATCCTGCCCATCGCATTCGTTTACTTCAAGCGCCAGAAGCGCATGGAGAAATTCGAGCAGGGGCTTCCCGTCGCGCTCGACCTGATGGTCAGCGCTCTGCGTGTCGGGCACAGCTTCACCGCCGCCATCGGCGTGGTTACGCGCGAGTGCCCCGATCCGGTGGGCAGCGAATTCCGCACCTGCTACGACGAACAGAACTACGGCCTGGACATGCGCACAGCTTTGGAAAACCTGGTGCAGCGAATTCCCCTTCAGGACTTGAAGATCGTAATCACCGCTATCCTGATCCAAAGAGAAAGCGGAGGAAACCTCGCCGAGCTGCTTGAAAAAGCCGCCGACGTTATCCGCCAGCGCTTCCGGCTCCGCCGGCAGGTCATGGTCCACACCGCGCAGGGACGCCTGACGGGCTGGATCCTCACCCTGCTGCCCATCTTCCTGGGCATGGGACTTTACCTGCTCAATCCCAAGACGATGAGTCTTCTCTGGACGCGGCCGATCGGCGTCAAGATGATGATCGTCGCCGGATGCATGCTCACGGTGGGTACGCTCCTGATTCAAAAGATCGTTCGCATCGATATCTGAGGCTCGTCATGGGAATTGCGATTCTGTCGTTTATTTGCGTGTTTTTCCTCATCGCCAGCGCTGGCATCCTCCTGTTCTATCGCCAGTCGATGGTCAAGCGCATCTCCAGCGTGGTGGCGCAGAGCCAGCCCCGCGCCAGTTTTGCCGACACCTTGCGCAGTACGGGAACCTCGCTCAGTTCCATGGTCAAGCAGTTCGAGAGGGTGGTCCCCAAGTCGCAAGCTGAAACCTCGGTCATCCAACAGCGGATGATTCGCGCCGGTTATCGCAAGGATTCCACGCTGAGCATTTTTTATGGCGCCAAGGTGCTGATTCCCGCCGCGCTCTGCTTGGTAGTTTTCTTCACCGGCATCGGCAAAGGGAACCCGTTTGTGATCTATGTTGCGGCGGCTGGCCTGGGATACCTGGTTCCGGACTTCTGGCTGGGCAGGAAGATCAAAGCCCGGCAAAAAGAGATCCGCCTCGGCCTTCCCGACGTCCTCGATATGCTGGTGATTTGCGTCGAGGCCGGGCTGGGTCTCGATCAGGCAACCCAGAAAGCCGCGCAGGAGCTCGCTTCTGCCCACCCCGCCCTCTGCGACGAGCTGAACATTGTGGTGCTCGAACAGAGCGCCGGCCGCGCTCGCACCGACGCCTGGAAGCACCTGGCCGAACGCACCGATGTCCCCACCGTGCGCAGCCTGGCCTCGACTTTAATTCAAGCGGAGCAATACGGAACCAGCGTGGCCAAGACTCTGCGTACCCACTCCGACACCTTGCGAACTCAGCGGATTCAGCAGGTCGAGGAAATGGCGGCGAAGACCACCGTCAAGCTCATTTTTCCACTGGTACTCTTTATTTTCCCTTGCCTGTTTCTTGTCACCCTGGGTCCGGCAGCGATAGTCATGGCGGACGCATTCAAGAACTTTTTCCACTAATTGAAGAAAGGAGCTAGATATGAGTCAGGTTGAGATGATCAGGATTGTTGCTGGTGTTCTCTTCGTGATCGTGCTTGGAATCCTGATCCAGCGCCGACGCACGCGGGTGAAGTAAGGAGTCTCTCGAGTCCGGTGATACCGTGATCCGGTGGACCAGCGGCGCCAGGTTTGCTCTCTCCCTCCCTCGCCGCGCACTTGCCGTAAAAGTGCCGCACTGAGTGCCCCCGCTCTACCGCGGGGGCGCCGGGTGATTGGCGATGGCTGCTCTGTCGCCCACACCGCGCGAGACCGACACCCGGGGATGCGGATAGGATTGCGGATCGAACTCCAGAGTACAGGCAAGATCGAAGACAATGAACGCTGCATGGCCGCACCCGGCCGTGGCAGCGGATCTTTTCTCCGGATGGAATAGTATGGAACGCCAAAAATTCTGCGTTTACAACCGCACCAGCGAGTGTTTTCTCAGCCTCGGTGCCTCCCTGGCCGAAGACGCCTTCGGCTACCTGGGGCAGTTGGTTCGACGCCGGGCCGGAGTTTCCGATGAGGGCCAGTGGGTCCTCGATCCCAAGCCGATACACTCCCTGCGGCTCTTTGCCGCGCGCGATTTGGTCTTGCTGGATAAGGACAACCAGGTCCTGGAAGCCATCGAATCCTGGCCGTCCTTTCGGATTCTTCGCGTCAAAGACAATGTGGCCAGCATGCTGGCGCTGCCCGTGCATACGGTTTATTCCTCGCAGACCCAGCCCGGTCACCAGCTCGTCATCTGCAGCCCTGAAGAAATGCGTGTGAAGCTGCACAGCGCTCCCCCATCGGCAGGCGAAAACTCCGTCCAGCTGCATCCCGAAGTGTCAGCCGGCCCGGATCCGGCCACATCCAAGCCCAGGCCGGCCGCATGGGAAGCATCTTCCCAGGAACCGAGGCTGGTCGCATATGATGCCAACGATCCCGGCTGGAAGATGTATGGAGTCAGGGAATTCAGCGCCTCCGGCCTGTTTCTCTCCACGGCAGAACGATGGGAAGTTGGAACCCAGGTGGGGATGACCCTGCAAAGGATGGACGGCGGAGAGCCGCTGCAGTTTCCTCTCACCGTCGAGATGCGGGTGGCAGGCTGGGCCAGGGATGGAATGGAAATGGTCTTTGTCCGTCCCGGCGTGCTGGAGCCGTTGCTGACCGAAATGATCGGCCGGTAACCCGGCGCAATCCGCGCGGCAATTTCGCGCCCTAATTCCTATCGCGGCCAGATCTTGTAAGGCAGCGCGGTTTGCCAGTGAGTAAGAATGAGTGCCTGGAGCAAAAGGCAGCCTGAGCCGTGATCGGGCGCCACATCCGTCTCCCGTTTGCTACGACCGTCCGTTCGGGGGCAGTTTGAAGAACCAGCCTGAACCAGTATGCAATGCCGCTCCCGGATCGCGCCTCGCGTCGTGCGGCGAGCCGGAACGCCAGAAGCAGGGGAAGGGAAGCGCGTGGCGCAAGGTTGCCGCCGGGGCCATCCTAGCCACAGGCTTTTGCTGGGTAGTTTTTCTTTTTGCCGTCACTCTCACTGACGAGGACGTTGCTGGCCGCGATTACATCGAGTACTGGGCCGCGGGGCGCCAGGTTCTTCAGCACGCCAACCCCTACGACGCCTCGGCCATCCTGCGGCTGGAGCAGTCAGCCGGACCGGGCCGCACTGCGCCGGAGCTCTCTGCCAGTCCTCCGCTGGTACTGCTGATTGATCTTCCCTTGGCCCTCTTCAGCGCCAGGACCGGCCTCATCCTCTGGTTTGCGGTGCTGCTGTTTTCCTTCTCCGTCTCGCTTTGGGGCCTCTGGATGCTGCAGGGAAAGCCCAATTCGTTGCTGTATCTGCTCGGGTTTCTCTTTGCCCCTGCACTCGCCTGTCTTCAATGCGGCCAGATCAGCATTCTCCTCCTGCTGAGCGTTGTATGCTTCCTCTACTTTGTGGCATCGCGTCCCTGGCTCGCCGGAGTCGTCCTGGTTCCCCTGGCGCTCAAGCCCCACCTCTTTCTGCCTTTCGCGGCGGCATTGCTCTGCTGGGTGTTCTCGCGACGGGCGTACAGCCTCCTCGGCGGCTTCTTCGTCGCCGCGGCGGCCTGCCTCGCGGCCGTTTTCTATCTCGATCCCCAGGCTTGGCCGCAGTACCTGCAAACCATGGGTCCTCATGGCGTAGTCAATGACTTCGT
>JASHOY010000412.1 GCA_030038435.1 Acidobacteriaceae bacterium
GCGATGTTCACACTCACATACTCACTCAGACAGAGGCTATCACTGTAGATGCGATAGGCAATCGGGTTTGGGAACAGCAACCCGGAATTTCGGACCGCGAGCATCTCCGCGCGCAGCAGCGCTCCGAGTACCAAGCGGTGAATGTCATTGCGTTCGATCATCCACGAGTGGAGATTTCACTAGACGGAAAGTGGCTCTTCCTGCCGGATCAGGAACAATATGCGGGCACAACTCCGCAGGCACGGGATTGCGACGATACGCAGTGGCACGTCATGGACGTTCCGCACTTCTGGACGCCTACGGTCACCTGGCTGTATGGAGAAACCGGCTTCCCTTATCTGAACGATGTCTCTGCCATGAAGGGCGTCTCCGACAAGTTTTACCTTGAAGAACTTAAGCGGCTTGATGGCTATACATTCAATTGGAGAAGCACACGCAGCGCATGGTACCGGCACTACGTTGATTTCCCTTCCGACATTGCCGGGCGGCGCTTCGAGCTATGTTTTGACGCAATTGCAATGCTGTCCGAGATATGGGTGAACGGCGTCAAGGTGGCATCGCACACCGGCATGTTTGGCGAAGTAAGGCAAGACGTAAGCTTGGCAATGAGGCCGGGGCGGAACGTAATCGCCGTTCATGCAGCCGGGCAAATCCATGAGCCCAAGGCGCCGGAAGCGGTAGTGGGAATCGCAGTCACTGTGGAGGTGACAGCATCTATGCTTGATTCCCTTCCGCACGGCATGTATCACGACGTGGGCGGAATCTGGCAACCCGTAAAGCTTATCGTAACCGGACCAATCAAGGTAACCCACGTCTATATCACGCCACACCTCGATGGCCTCGATTGCGACGTGATGGTCAGCGACGATACTTCCGAGCTACAAGAGCCAGTGCTGGTCTCCTTTTCTATTCGTTCGGTCAAGGATCAGGTTCTGCTTTATTCATCTCAAGACAAGCCCGAGCCTATCGAGGCCTCCCATAGCGCTCAACGTTTTAGCATCTCGGGCCTGGCGCCCGAGCCATGGTCTCCGCAAGAGCCGAATCTATACAACCTAGAGATCGAGCTGACTTCGGCGGGCGAGACGCTGGATCGGCACATCACTCGATTCGGGTTTAGGACGTTCACCGTAGAAGAGGGGAAGCTTTTTCTCAACGGGAGACCGTTCTGGCTTCGCGGCGCGGACCACTTCCCTCACTCCCTGCGGCCGAATGACGGCGTCCTGGCGCGTCGCTTCATGCGGCTGGCCAAGGAAGGCAACGTCGTCGCGACGCGCACACATACGGCTCCATTCAGTCGAACGTGGCTAAATGCGGCTGACAAAGCCGGTATGCTGGTCTCGTTTGAAGGTACCTGGCCGTGGCTTATGCTCCGGGGCGCACCGCCATCGGAAGAATTGCTGCGCGCATGGCAGGATGAATTTATTTCACTGGTTCATCAATATCGAAATCATCCGTCGATCGTCATCTGGACCGTAAACAACGAAATGAAGTTCGCTTCAACAGATCGGGACAAACCTGAACTGCTTCGTTGTAAATGGCAAATCTTAACCAATGCGATCAAGGCCATACGGAAGACGGACCCAACGCGTCCGGTGGTTTGCGATTCCAGCTATTGCCGCAAGTCTGTGCAGCATGAATATGACACTTTGATACAGCCTTATGGTTTCGACGATGGCGACATCGACGATGCGCATCTATATCCTGGGTGGTATGGCCCGTCATTTTTCCACTATTTTCATGGCGAATTCGGGAAAACAAGGTGGTACGAGGGCAGGCCGCTGATCAGTCAAGAGATGTCAACAGGTTACCCCCGTAACGACGATGGACACCCGACAAGATTCTATCTCTTCAAACATTACACTCCCCAAGCGCTGGTCGGCGATGAAGCTTACGAAAACCGCAATCCTTCGATCTTTTTGAAACGCCAGGCGCTTATGACGAAAGAATTGGCTGAAGCAATTCGCCGGACGAATCGCTCTGACTGTTCCGGCGTCCTCCACTTTGCCTATCTCACATGGTTCAAGGATGTCTGGAGCGCAAATTCGATTCGACCGTTCGAGACGTACCACGCTCTGCGGCTCGCCCTTCAGCCGGTCCTGGTAAGTGCGGAGCTTTACGGCAGACACTTCTATGCGGGTTCGCATTTGCAAATACGCGTCTGCATCGCCAACGATGCGGAGAGTGGCTCGGCAGTGCCTGCTGGCAAGCTAGGTTGGGAAATCAGAGTTGGCGAACAGGTTATCGCAACCGCGCTCTCCGATGCGCCACGTTGTGCCTACTATTCAAATCAATGGATAGATTTGACGATCCCGATCCCGGCGTCGCTGCCTTCGCCCCGCGTAGACGCCACCCTGCGCCTCTTTCTGAGAGAAAACGGCGTTCTGTATAGCGAAAACTTCTACGATATTGTGATTGCCATGCCTGCCTGGGCCTCCGGCACCGCTTCGCCTCGGTTGGTGCTCATCGATCCAAGCAAGAAAATTGTTTTACCTTTGCAAAAAGGATCCTTTCGATCAATCTCGTCGATGCGGGATTTGCGGAAGGGCGACATTGCCATCGTTGGAGATGCCGAGGAAACTCTGCAAGTTCCTGACAACGCGAACCGGCTCACGCGGTTCCTGAATGACGGCGGCTGTGTTCTTTTGCTCCATGGAGGAGAACAACTTGTCAAACTTTTCCCAGATCAAATCGAGAGTGTTCAATTCCGCACCTGCGAAATAGCCGCGATGCACATTCCCGAATCGCTCGCCTTTGACGGATTG
>JASHOY010000047.1 GCA_030038435.1 Acidobacteriaceae bacterium
CTACACGATGTGCTACACGACATTTCCCGGCGGACAAAATCTGAAGAAATTTCAGTTGCCGCCCGGCTGGCTGCAAAGCGTAGCGGGAGGGCCTTACCTGCTCTATGGTCCGCTGGCCAACGCCGGCTCCGCGCTGATTGAGCCGGGGGCGGCAAAGGTGGATGATGAATTTGAGGAGGAGACAGCCGACTTTCGCGGCGGCGAACTGGCTGTCGAAAATCCCAAGGGAGGTATTGAGGTTGAGGATTCGAAGAGCAATGTGCAAAGCATGACTTTGCCGGTTACTCCGCTTACCTCGATTGAAGCAAGCGCCTTCAGCCCGAACGGCCGTTATTTAGCAGTCTCCGATCGCGCCCGCGGCGCGGAATGGGATCTTACCACCGACCAGCGGATGGCTGTGACCCCTCCCTTCCGGTCGGTCACCATCGACGATAAGGGCAAGCTGCAGGCGGCGCTTATTCCCCATGAACTCAATCCCTCCGGCTACCCCGCCATCGACAAGCTCATGCATAAATATGTACCCGGACAGTCTCCTCTTGAAGATCCCTGGCAGCTTGGAACGGCGCGTGTGCGATTCAAGCCACTGAGTTATCAGGGGGGCTTTTCCGGGGACGTCCGCATGGATGCATATGACGCGCAGAGCGAAGCGCACCTGTGGTCGCGGACGTTTATCGGGTGGGTTCCGCAGATTGTGGATGCGGACGGCGACAAGTCGGTGTTGACCACGGGCGCGAGAATTGGAGCGGGAGGGGAAAGCTGATCCACACCTCGGACCTGCCTACACAATTCATCAATCCCATTGGGACGGTAAGCGAAATTGACTCCAATCGCACCGGCAAAGCGGAAGATATTTTCTATTCTCCGCAGCTACCGGTACGCGGGCGGAGCGACGAACGAAGCGCAGATGTGTTTGGGAAGCTGTTGGCGGTTTACGGCAACAACAACGATACGACCGTCTATCGCGTTCCCACGGGGGTGAGGCTTTTTGGCTTTTTCGGACGCGCGCTGGCGGGGGATGACACGCTAAACATGCTGGCTGCGACCGACCGCATCCAGGAGCTGAACATTTACGACACGGCGAACGGGAAACGGCTGGCGCACTATTTGCTGGACCAGGCAGTGATCGCTGCGCGCTTCCTACCGCAGCGCAAACAACTGCTTGTGTTCACCGCTTCGCAGCATGTGTATCGCATCGATCTTTCCAAGCTATCTTCCGAAGACTGACTTCGGCATGCGGCGGCAACCATGCCTGGCCGTTGGGGGACGGTTATAGATTGACAGGGGTGCCACCCCAGGATTCCGGATCCACGTCGCGGAGGGTTTCGGTGAAGTCCCAGCGGTGGCCGTAGAAGTCTTCGGCATTGTACTGTCGCTCGCCGTAGTTGTGGTCGACGGGCTCGGTGAGAATTTTGGCGCCGGCTGCGCGCGAGCGCTTGCAATGGGCGAGGGCATCTTCGATGCGCACCTGGAGAAAACAGGAGTCGTTGGGCGTGGCGTTGCCTTCGCGGATGGTGAAACAGCCCTCACCGGCGCGCATCTGGATGCGGTGATTGGCGATGCGCAGGCGAATGGTGAAACCGAAGGCCTTGATCAGCCAGTCGGCGGCGGCGCCGGGATCGGGATAGCAGATGTTGGGGATGACGGGACAGGGCGGGACGGAACGGTTGGGGCGCATGCCAACCATCATTGCACAAGCGGGGCGAGGATGGAATTGGAGCATGGAGCCGTGCCGGGTTGGGCTCACCCAGCGCCGCGGCGATAGAATCTCGATGATATGCAAATCAAGAAGGCAGTGATTACGGCGGCGGGGCCGAGGCAGCGGACGCTGCCGATGCAAGTGCTGATCGATCAGGACGGAGTGGAGCGATCGGTGCTAAGCCTGGTGGTTGGAGAAGCGGTGCGGGCGGGAATCAACCAGGTATGCATCGTGGTGTGGCCTGGCGACGAAGAGGCGTATGCGAAGCTGCTGGCCAACGATCCGGTAAGGCTGACCTTTGCTGTGCAGAAAGCGGCGCGCGGCTATGCTCACGCGGTTTGGTGGGCGCGGGAGTTTGTGGGCGACGAACCCTTTCTGCATTGTGTTGGGGACCACATCTACGTGGGTCTGGAGTCGACGGGGAGCGCAAAACGGCTGGTGGATGCGGCCAGCGCCCAAAATTGCAGTATCTCCACGGTGCAAATCACGCGCGAGAATCTGCTTCCGTACTACGGTGCGGTCGGGGGGCAACCGGTGGCGGGAAAAGCGGGTTTTTATCGCGTGGAGACGGTTCTGGAAAAGCCCACGCCGACGGAAGCCGAACAGCGGCTGATCGTGCCCGGATTGAGAAGCGGGCAATACCTGTGCTTCTATGGCATGCATGTTCTGACGCCGGGGATTTTCGAGATACTCACGGCGCTTCTGGCCGATGCCGGGGGACGGCCGAGCCTGTCTTCCGCGCTGGCGATACTGGCGGAGCGCGAACAGTACCTGGCCATGATCCAAAAGGGGCAGCGCTTCGACGTGGGAGTGAAGTACGGGCTTTTCACGGCGCAGCTTGCGCTGGCACTGCAGGGAAAAGAGCGGGACAAGGTGCTGACCGAGCTCGTACAGATGCTGGCGGCGCGCGAGCTGTTGGCTGACAGGGGGACGGAGGAGTGAGCCAGCTATGGACGATCATTGCCGCCAGGGATGCGGAGATTCGCAATCGTTCTCTGGACAGCTTTTGCACCGGCGCTGCGGCAGCGGAGTTGATGGCGGAAGCAGCCGCCCTGGAAAAATGGCGCCACGGCAGCGAGAACCTCTATGAACGGGTTCGCGCACTATTTTTTCTCTACGCGATTCATCGCTTTCATCTTCCCGCGAGGCCAGAAATTGCCGCGGGAAAGACGCTCATTCCCTTCCCTGGTTTTGAGAAATTGCTGAGCCGGCGTTACGAGGAAGCCATCAGCATTTTTCTTTCCGCGGAGGCGGCGCAGGGGCCGAGCGACAGCATTTCCAGCGCGCTCGCAGCCGCATACCGGGGACTGGCGTTTGAGACCCTCGCCGACCAGGTGCGTCGGAGCGTTCGCTCGGTGCGCGGAAATCAGTGGATGTTCAGAGCCGGACACCCCGAAGACTGCGCTTTGCGCCTGCGTCGGGAGCTGCTCGAGGGAGCGGCGGTTGGCCAGTTTTCGGTCCTGCATGAATCGACGCCGGTGCGGATGGACTTGAGCCACAGCGGATGGAGCGACATTTTTTTCCTGGGCATGGATCTACCCGAGCGGGCGAGGGTGCTGAATGTGTCGATCGATCTGGCGGTGTACGGGTCGAAGGCATCGGAGCCGAAGCCGCCTGTGGAAGCGTATCTGCGCGTCATTGATCGACCGGTGATTCGCCTGGTCAGCATAGATCTGGATGCGAGCGCGGAGATTGGCGATCTGCAGGAAATGTTCGATTTCGGGCGCGACTATCTGGGACTGCTGAAAGCGGCGGTGATCGCGTCGGGCATTGTGCCGGCGGGCCTGGAGGGCTCAGACCAGCCGCTTGCGCATTTGCTGAGGCAACTGACGGGCCGGGATGGGCTGGGGCTGGAGATTTTGAGCCACGTAAACAATATTCCCAAGGGCTCGCGGCTGGCGGTTTCGACGACGTTGCTGGCGTCGCTCATAGCGGTGTGCATGCGGGCAACGGGACAGGCGGCGGCGCTGACCGGGACGTTGACGGAGGCAGAGCGACGGCTGGTGGCGGCGCGGGCCATTCTCGGCGAATGGCTGGGGGGCTCGGGTGGCGGGTGGCAGGACTCGGGCGGAGTTTGGCCGGGCATCAAGCTGATCGAAGGCGCTCTGGCGGCCGAGGGGGACGCGGAGTTCGGCATCAGCCGCGGCCGCTTGCTGCCCAATCACCGCATCCTGAGCGAAACGGAAGTGGACGCAACGATGCGTCAGCAGCTGCAAGAGAGCCTGGTACTGGTTCACGGTGGCATGGCGCAGGATGTGGGGCCGATCCTGGAGATGGTGACGGAACGGTACCTGCTGCGCAGCGGAGCGGAGTGGGTCGCGCGGCAAGAGGCGTGCGCGATTCTTGACGAGATCCTTGAACATTTGCGGCGCGGAGATGTGCGCGGGATCGGCGAGGCGACGCAACGGAACTTCGAGGGGCCGCTGCAGGCGATCATTCCCTGGGCCAGCAATCTTTTTACGGAAATCCTCATCAGGCAGGTGCAGGCGGCGTTTGGCGAGGCTTTCTGGGGATTCTGGATGCTGGGCGGGATGTCGGGGGGCGGGATGGGATTCATCTTCGATCCCGCGCGCAAGCCGGAGGCGCAGGCGCGGCTCGGGGCCCTGATGCGGGAAGTGGGCAACAAAGTCGCGGGCGGGGTAGCATTCGCCATGGAGCCGGTGGTCTACAACTTCTCCATCGACGAATGCGGGACACGCGCGGAGATTCTGGCCGGCGCGGCAGCCACGCTGCCTGACGGGTACTACAACCTGATGCTGCCGGCGGTATTGCGCAAAGAGCAGCGGCTTTTGACGCCCAGCGAGCGATTCGATCTGGAGCGGTTCAGTTCCCGCTGTTACAGTGCGCGCGATGCGCAGGAACGCACCTGGGCATTTCTCGATCGGCTGCTGCCGCGCGCCAGTGAAAACGGGGATGACGAAGAGACGCTCGATGCGCTGCTGGCGCAGAATGGTTTCGACCCCATCCAGCATGAGCGCATCCAAACCGAGCTGCGCGCCGGCCAGATCGGCCTTGCGCAGAACCGGGTCCCAGCTTCGGTGATCATCGAAGATGTTCCACCGCAAGCGGTGTTTGACGCGCGAGGGGAAAGCGACGCACAGTACCGCCGCCTGGGCGAGGAAGCACTGGCTTCCGGTTCGGTTGCCGTGGTGACATTGGGCGGCGGCGCAGGCAGCCGCTGGACGCGGGGCGCAGGCGTGGTTAAGGGGCTGAGCCCCTTTTGCAAGCTTGCAGGAAGGCACCGGACTTTCCTTGAAGTTCACCTGGCCAAGAGCAGACGAACCAGCCGCACCTACGGCTGCGCCGTGCCGCATGTGGTGACCACCAGCTATCTGACCCACAAACCTACCGACCAGCTACTGCGGCGCGAAGAGGATTACGGCTACGCGGGCTCGCTTTATCTCTCGCCCAGCCGCAGCGTGGGGCTGCGGCTCATTCCCATGGCACGCGACTTGAGGTTTGCCTGGGAAGCTACGCCGCAACAGATGCTCGACGAGCAGGCGCAAAAAGTGCGCGACAGTTCGCGGGCGGCGCTGATCGCATGGGCGCAGCAGTGCGGTGAAGGAAGCAACTATACCGACAATCTTCCCCTGCAATGCCTGCATCCCATGGGCCACTGGTACGAGGTACCGAACCTGTTCCGCAATGGCGTGCTCAAGACAATGCTGGAAGCAAGGCCGAATCTGCGCTACCTGATGGTTCACAACGTGGACACGGTGGGCGCCGATCTCGATCCGGGAATCCTGGGCCGGCATATCGCCACGCAGGCAACCATGACCGTGGAAATGATGACCCGCCGCATTGAGGACCGCGGCGGGGGACTTGCGAATGTGGATGGACGCGTGCGCATCGTTGAAGGCATGGCGCTGCCATCGGAAGAGACCGAGTTCAGATTGTCTTATTACAACTCGAATACATTCTGGATCGAGATCGACGCGCTCTTGAAGGCTTTTGGTTTAGGCAGAACGGATTTGCAGAACGAAAACAAAACCGCGGGCGCAGTCCGGGCCATCGCGGCGCGCATGCCTACCTATGTCACGCTGAAAGACGTAAAAAAAAGGTGGGGCAAAGGACAGGAAGACGTGTATCCGGTAACTCAGTTTGAAAAGCTATGGGTAGATATGACCGCTCTGCCGCAGATGAAATGCGAGTACGTCGTGGTTCCGCGCGCGCGTGGACAGCAATTGAAAGAACCGGCGCAACTGGATGGCTGGCTGCGCGACGGCTCGGCGGAGTTAGTTGCGCGGCTTTGCGATTTCAGCAAGTAAAGCCAGGTTTCGACGCCTTCTCCGGTCGTCAGTCAGGACCGCCGCGACCTCGCGATGGAATGCGGCGACCGGGGCCGCTTCGCTAATGCAAGAAATATCCTTTCACAGAACTCCAGGTTCTTACTCGAAAGGGACGAGGCGGAGAAGATCATCGCCGAGATGCGCGAACCAGTGAGTCAATGGTATGACATTGTTCGCTCAGCAGGCGTCTCGGAAAACGATGCCGAATCGATCCACAGCGGCTTTGTCTATCCTGGATTCTCGTTGTAAGCGCGTTGTAGATGGGGACTGACAGGGATATTATGCGGGATATATTTAAAAGGTAATAAACGATGGGAGGCGCCAGCGAACTTGCGCCTCCATAGTTTGTTTCAGGCGGCTTTCCTCAATCATTCCTCGGGTGCAGGACGGTGGAAGCGCCACGAGGCTCCGAGTTTTTTCCCAGGTACTTTCCCCGCGTTAGCTTCCTTGCCCAGCGTCTCCAGGCAGCACTTCAGTAGAGCCGCAGCTTCGACGAGCGCAGGTGCAGCGTCAGTTGACATCGATTGTGTGAACTGCGCTTCAATCGATGGGATGGATAAGGCACTCGGATACATTGGCAAACCTGGGCTCGATGTAGTGGTTGAGCAAATAAGCGTGGTGTTCCCGAGTCGAGAACTCAAGGTCTGGAGGATTTGGAACCGTCAGTCGCTGGGCAAGCTGGCTAATGTTTTGAGGAGTCGCTGCCGCCTTGAGCATGAGATTGATCTCGTCGATCTCGTCTTCCCGCGCGACCGTGAAGGCGTCAACCAGCGCGCCCTGAGTCGGGAACACCTTGTGGAGTTTCTTCCTGAGCTCGAGCAGGCGCCTTTCGCTGGGAAGGAACTTGCGCCGGTAGAGGGTGATGATGGCGCCAAACCTGGCATCGGCCTTTTCGCCGGCGGTGCCGGAGTTGATCTGGGAGACGGTCAGCTCAATTGCTTTGCGGACATCGGTTTCCTTGGGATATTCGGTTCCCTGAAAGGTCATCGTGCGCTGGAATCGCTTTCCGTTCAGCCATTCGGAGAAGCGAACCTCCCAGGCGTAGCCCTTCGCCTTGCGCACCTTCCTGATGCTACCCTGGTGGTACTATGATCTTTTCGTGCTCACGCCTCACGCTTTCTGAGCTCATTCAGGTTATCGGCCTGAAGTCGATTTTAGTTGCTGTGAGGGAACAGATTTTGT
>JASHOY010000413.1 GCA_030038435.1 Acidobacteriaceae bacterium
CCGCTGGCGAACGGTGCGACCGAACCGGGATTCGCTGTCCAGGATAGAGGATTCAGCGAGGGCGAGGCGCAGCGTCAGTGCGCTTTCGGCCTGGGAATCTGGTTCAGGCAGGTGGCGACGCACCAGCGCTGGCGCTATTTGCCTGCCATCGTGCCCGGTGAACCACCGACGGAAATCGACAAGGTGTACGTGGAACTCTATGCCGTTTGTGCCGAGGATGCCCCGGAGTATCGGCAGGCCGAGCTTCGCTCATCGCAGCGCCGATCCCAGCGGCTCTTGGCCGCCGAATACCCGGTGGTGAGCCTGCCTTGCATGGTCAGCCGATCCATGCAGCGCTGCGTGGTGATGGGCGAGCCCGGCAGCGGCAAATCGACCTTGGTGCAATGGCTGGCCTGGGCGATCAATCAGGGCAAGTTGCCGGACTATGATGGCACCCTGGTGGTGAAGCTGAGCGGATTTGCGACGGCCCTTGCGGAAAGGCCCAGGCTGACGCTTCTGGAATACTTCTTCGCCGGGCTGGATACCAATATCGAGGATTGGCAGCCGGGCGCCTTCTGGATGCGGCGCGTGGCTGAGGAGAGCCACCGTTTCTTACTTCTGCTCGACGGGTGGGACGAAGTGCCCATTGCCCAGCGAGAAGCAGTGCGGCAGCGCATTCTTGAGGAACAGCCTTACTTCGTGACGCTCATTACGTCGCGGCTGTCGGGCCTGCCCCGGCAGTTGGGCGAAGGCGAGCGAACCGACTACTACGTTATCGCCGGGCTGACGCAGGCCGGCATCGAGGATCTGGTGCAAAAGCTGCTGAAAGCGCAGCAGCGGATCGATCTGCGGGAGACGATCCGGTCTCGGATTCTGGACGAGCCGGATCTCCTGGAGATGGCCGCCAATCCTTTCTTGCTTGGCTTGATGGTGCGGGCGTTTATGCGCAGCTCGGGTTCGGGCATTTCTCCGCGAACCCGTGCCGAGGTCTACCAGCAAGTCGTATCGTGGATGCAGGAGCAGTACAACCACGGACCTGGGGCCGATGCCCCGCTGACGCTACCGCATTTGGCGTCCCTGCGCAGGTTGTCTCATTTTCTGCTTTTCGAATGCGATCCGCCGCGCTACATCTTTCGCGCCGAGGAGCTGGCCGGCAGTATGCAAGCCTGTCCGGTAGAGCAGGTTTGCCGCAGCCGGTACGTGAACCGGATCGATCCGGTTTTTGATGAATTCGCCTTCCTTCACGCGACGTTTCAGGAGTATTTCGCCGCCGAGCAGGCGGCGTCCTTGTCGCCGGAGCAATTCAACCAGTTCTTCGACAGGGCCTTTGCTTCCGTAAGCCGTCTGCTCGTGCTGGAATTTGCGGCCGGTCTCAGCGGTTTGGTTGCTGCTCGCTGCCGGCAATGCGCGCGGACCTGGTTTGATCGGCGCGATCGGTTCCAGCAGGTGTTGATACGGCTGGCTCGGATCGCCGCCGCCGGGCGCTGGCCGGATGAAGATTCCGGCGGCATGGGGCAGATGCTGTGCGACGAACTGTGGGCGGAGATTCGCCGGAACCAGAACATGGCCCTCACCAAGGCGGCGGTGGAAGTATTGGCCGACCTCGACGCCGCGAACCTGGCCACACGGGCGGTCGCCAGTACGGGACTCGACAACTGGGCCATCCAATGTATCGTCGATGCCATCCCCAAACCGCTGGCCCAGAAAGCACGCCTCGATGAATTGCTCGATGGCCTGTGGCGGGATTACGCCGGCTACGACGCGCGTGGAGGCGCGACCGAGGCCGACCGTCTAAGCGTGCGTTCCGCCCTCGCCAATCGCGCGACACCGCGAGACGATCTGTTGGAGGAAATCATCCATGCCGGGGCCATGCAGGATGGTCCTTCGGTCCCGCTGCTCATCTCCCTGCTTGGTGAAAGAGCCGATGATGGCGAACTCCGGGCGCATGTCATCGATAGTCTGGGCACGATTGGCGGAAGAGAAGCCGTCGATGCCTTGACGGACGTGGTCATCGGGAGCATTCCCGCGTCGCCGGATAATGTCCAAGCCGCCGTCGCGGCCTTGCGTCATAGCGGCTCCAGTCGGAAGGCGCTCGATCCCCCCGGCCGTGACCGTCTGCTGCGGCAATTAGCGGCGCTTCCGCCGGAATTGCCGCAGGTCCAGAGGATTCTCGCTGCCTTGGAGGGCTGCCCGCTGCGCGAAGGCGTCGCCCTGATCGCCGACTTGGCCAGGACCATTACTTACAGCCCTTCGCTGCGCTTCGCGGCGACGCAAGCCTTATCTGCCGCGATTGACCGCCGGCAAATTCAGAAGCTTGCGCTGGGAATCGAGACCGAGACGAGCGGCAACGTGATCGACGGACTCCTCAACCTCGCGGTCATGCGGTCGCTGTATGTTCCCCTGGGTTGGCTGGAGAAAAAGATCGTTGCGGCCGAAGATAAGAATAAACGCCGCGAATTTTTGACCGCATTCCTTCGCGTGCTTCCTGCCGCGACGGGCACGGAACGGGAGTACGCCGAAGCGTTTCTTGGTCGGTTGCTGGGGCAAGCCCTGTCGGACGACGATCCGAAAGCGACGGAGATCGCCTGGTCTTTTGAGCGAGCCTTGTCGCACCTGGCCATCGGGGAGTGCCCTCTGCCACGATCTGTATATGTGGACGCCCGCGCTGCACTCGCCTGCTTCTCCGAGGCAGAGGCCGCACGTCCAACTGCGTCGATCACCCTGGCTGCAAGCATACTCGTTCATTTCAACCACGCGGCGAGTGTGC
>JASHOY010000414.1 GCA_030038435.1 Acidobacteriaceae bacterium
GTAACTCTCCGAATTACCTATTTCGCTCTTAGTCAGCGGCGCGTAAAAGATCGGCAGCAGCGATTCTCTCAACGAGCGGTACTTTGAATCGCCCACAATTCCGATCACCACAAACTGGGCCCTGGCGACTTCGCCAGTTGCCCCCATGCCAAAGCTCTTGCCAAGTGGCTCCTCTCCCGGAAAGAATGTCCGCGCAAACGCCTCATTGATGACTACCGGCGTAGGCGATGAACGCGATAGATCCGTTTCCTCGAATCCTCGACCTGCCACGAGTGGAATTCCCAATGCCTGAAAGAAACCATCGGAAACATTGTTCAAGCTCGTATTCAAAAACGCATGCGGAGAAATCCTATCGCCTGGTAACGCCACTGAGGTCTTCATCCCAATCCGCTGCATGATTGCCACGGCCGAGAAGCCCACACCACGCACTCCGGGCAGTCCGAGAATCCGTAGCATTAACTGCCGTGGCAACGTCGCGGACTCATTCCCGTTTCCTCGCGGTGCATTCTTCTGCAACGTAAATGTCACCAGGTGCTCCACGTCGAACCCGGGATCGCTATGCCACAAGCGATAAAACGTGTGCATCAGCAATCCGGTTCCCGTCAGAAGCACCATAGTTGCTGCGATCTCAAAGATCATCAGCCCGCGGCTCAATTTTCCTGATCTCCGTGTAGCGGTGCCTCCGCGCAATGCGAGTTGCGGCGTTACGCGCATGGCCAGCCACGCAGGAATCGTTCCGAAGAAGATGCTGATGCTTAGAGCCAGTCCGGCGATCAGCAAATCCGTCTCAGTATTGGGTAAAAGCGAGATTGGTAAGGGCGTTCGTCCCGCAGGCAGTAGTCCTGCCATGAAAGGTGCACAGAGGTACGCGAGACTGAGTCCGCAACAGGCACCGGTGAGTCCTAAGACCGCTGACTCCGTCAATGCGCGCCGCGCCATACGCAGGTGGTTGGCGCCCAGCGCCAGCCGCAACGCCATCTCACGCTCACGGCGTGCCGCCCTGGCCACCAGCATTCCGGCAACACTCGCACACACCATCGCCATCAGCGCCGCTAATCCCCAAAGCAGGAGAGTAATTGCCCGGCTGAACTGCTCGCGTAGTGCGAACGAACCTTCCGCAATGGGTATGATCAGCCCTTGGCTATACTTACCCCCGTTTTGCCGGCTCCCTTGGTACACGCCCGCAAACTCCGCCTGGGCCTGCGCAGCCGTTACCCCTTCGCGAAGTCGCCCAATAATCGAGAAATCCCGGTCGGTGTTGAGGTCGGTAAGCGTCTTGTCAGAGAGCAGTGCTTGCGCGGAAAGCGGGATCCAGAAATCGGGACTCAAGTCCATCCTTGTGCCGAAGAATCTTTGCGGCATTACTCCTACGATTGTGAATGGCCTGTCCTGCAAACGCAGCGTGGCGCCTAGCGCCGTTGCCGATCCGCCAAACTCCCGCACCCAGAACCGATGGCTGAGGACAACCGGAACACTTGCCGTCGTAAGCTCGTCTGTTTGGTTAAGCGTACGGCCCAACTCAGCGTCGGCTCCTAGCATCGAAAAGAAATTTCCAGAAACCATGCTGCCGACAACGGGCTCGGTTTGCGCGTTCTGTGTGATCGTTGTGTCCACCTCGCCCTCGACAGCTAAAGCATCAAAGCTGCGCATTGGTTGCATGCTTTGGTACAGGCTGTAGGGAAACCAGGTCCAGGACGTCAACGGAGGATGTCTCTCTGCCACTCGGACCAGACGATCCACATTAAGTCCCCGCAAAGGGCGCAACAGAAGCCTGTCCAATGCCGTGTAAAGTAGCGCTGTTGTGCCCAATCCAAAGCCAAGGAGCAAAACAATCAGCAAATTGGATCCGAAGTCGCGAGGAAAGACCGAAGTTGCAGCAGGCCTCATGAGAATTGACTTTAGAACATCCGAGAATAATGTGCGACGCCTGGATGGGAAATTATGTCGAGAATTGCGTCACAAGGGTAGGGATATGACAACATATGCGTCAAAGACCTCCACTAATTGCGTCACAAAGAATTTTCTAACTTCTTGAAAATCAATGCCAACGCATGACACGAATTGCGTCAACCTACAATTCTCCTGGTTCGTGATTTGGTTCGTGATTCGTGCAACACTTTCCTGGCTGCGGTTGGGGTTGTTGTGGTGCTTGTGAACTCTTATTCTTCTTCGAGCTTCGGCATCTCGATGAACTGGAAGCCGTCGGCGCTACTCGGTCCTTCGCCGTCCGAGACGCACCAGCGCGCGCCGGTGGGCGGATGCGTAACGATCCACCTGCCGTGCTTGAACTCTGCACGCAAGCCGGGCTTGCGCAAAAGCGCAAACGCCGCCATAAGTACCCGGTCCTCGATTCCCGGCGTGTTGATCTTGCTTCTTCGCATGCCGTCTCCCTTCAACCGTTACCGTGACCCGTTCTCGCTCGGAAGTTGAATATGCCCCGGTGCGTCCTACGCTGCCAGCTTTAGAGGAGCGATCCGCTGACCCGGCGTCTTCTCCATCTCCCGGAGCTTCCGGTAGAAAGTTGTCTTGCCGATGCCCAGCATCTGTGCTGCGAGGAGCGGCTTACGCTCCGACTTCTCGTAGGCCGCCAGAATCATGGCCCGCTCCATCTCGACCATCGTCGGAAAGGCGTCGGCCTTGACGATCCCGTCGAATGCGCGCGACGCAACGTCTAACGGGCAAGGTTGAGTGAGCCGCTCGGTTGCCATCGCAATCAGCTGCTGTGCCCTTTCGAGAGATTCCAGGCACCGCGGGTCATGCCGCACCACGACTCTCTCGACGACCCTTTCGACGACGTTCTCGATCGGCGTAGGCAACCACTCGCCGCAACGGCGGCACTTGAGTTGATCGCCCCAGTTCACGAGTTCGCATTGCCGGCAACGCACTTTCGCTCGCCCTTCACTCATCGCTTTCACCTCGCACGTGAGATTCGCGCGCGCCCGGCCCTCAAGGGGCAGACAGTGCGCGTTGTTTTGCTGCTCGCCGCGATCGGCCGCTACCCTCAATGCGAAGACAGCGGGCTCGTTTTGCCGCCGTGATCGTATGAATGGACGCCATGCCTTCAGCCGAACAAGCTGAGCTGCTCGCCGACCATGGTTCCCGTCGGCCAGATCGGTTCCTTTCGGCGCTTCCGCGGCGGCTCGGCCACAGGAACTGTGGGTAGCTCGGCAGCCTTTGCCGGCGGCGTCAAGTCGAAGGCCGTTGCCGATTCGATCTGGGGCTCCTCTTCTCGCCCCGGTTGCGGCAGCATTTTCTGCCGCTCCCGGTCGAGATCCCGCCACACTGCGTCGGCGGATTCCCCCACGCCTGCCTTCTCCACCAACTCCCGTGCCATCGCGGTCATCAGATCTTCGTCCGCGTCGAGCGATTGCAGACCTTCGCCGGAGAACTTGCCTTCGAGCATCAAGGCCACCAGCATCTTCCTGCCCATCAGGCGCAGGCAGGTCTCCTGCATCGTCCCGGAATAGGTCAGGAACTTGACCCGCACCGGAAGCCTCTGCGGGATGCGCCACGATCTGCGGCTGGCCTGGCGCAGCGTGTGCAGCGAGTAGCCGGTCTGGTAGAAATAGAGGGTCGGGAAGGCCAGCAGGTCGAGGCCCGTCTCGACCAGCTTCGGATGGCAGATCACGGTTTCGACGCCGGCCTTCAACTGCCGGTCGTACCAGTCTTCCCGCTTCTCGGTGGGCACGGATGAGCGCAGCACGGCAACACGAATGCCTTCCTTGCGCAGAATGGTTTCGAGGCGCAGCGTGACATCCTTCTCGCCGGTGAAGGTCGCATAAATCTGGCAGCGCCTCCCTTGCCGCAGCTCCTCGTGGAGATCGGAGATCAAGGCGCGCTCTTTTGCGTAGAGAGCGTCGCGAGTCAGATTCTCGGGCTCCGTGACCAGGAATTTCACGTACTCCTTCGCCACCGGGTCGAAGGCGCGCGCCCATATCTCGTCGAAGTCATAGGGATGGTCGGGGTAGAGCAGGAGCGTGTTGAGCAGGATGCTCATCAGGCTCTTGTTGCCGCGATGCTGGCGCATCGCGGCACGCATGTCCTCTTCGAGCTTGGTGTACGCCTGCCGCAGAGCATCGTCCATCTCGACAGGCAGCACGCTTTCGTCGTAGCGCGGCAGGCTGTCCGAAATGTCTTCAAGCGAGAGGAAAGCCGTGGTGTTCATCAGGAACTTGCCGAACAGCAGCGGCGAGGCTCCCGGCTTCCGCATGACCCGTATGGTCTTCTTCGTGGCTCTCGAACAGGCGTTGTC
>JASHOY010000415.1 GCA_030038435.1 Acidobacteriaceae bacterium
GATGCCGCAGAGGACTATGGGCTTCACGCTGGCGTGCTGGGACCAGTGGAAACGCTGGCGCAATCGGTCTCGGCGATGGCGCCTACGACATCTTCGTCGCTGACCATTCCGCTGGTATTTGCACTTGCCGGTGATGCGACGTGGCTCGTATATCTGCTTGCCACCGGCGCGATTCTGCTGATTGCGCTTTGCGTGAGCCGTTTTGCAAGGCTCTCCGCCTCGCCGGGGTCGCTTTACACATATACCGCCAATACGCTCCCGCCGGTTTTCGGGGTGCTTGCCGCATGGGGACTGCTGCTTGCCTATCTGGCCATCGGCGCTTCTGTAGCCGGAGGTGCGCTCTACTACGCCACGGTACTGGGGCAGCAATTCTTCCACGTTTCGCCCTGGCCGGTGACCACGCTCGCCTTGGTTTGCGCGATTGCCGGAGTTGTCGCCTATCGGGACGTCAGACTCTCAGCCGAAGTTATGCTCTGGATAGAAGCCTTTTCCATCGGCCTTATTGTCACAGTGCTTGCGCTGCTACTCTATCGATTTGGATTACATCTGGATTTCGAGCAGTTTCGCCTGAAGGGCGTGGCGTTCTCCGGGCTCGGTCCTGCGTTGGTGCTCTCCATCTTCAGTTTTGTCGGCTTCGAAAGCGCCACCACGCTGGGCGGCGAGGTACGCAATCCGCTGCGCGCTATTCCGCGCGCGGTAATGCAGTGCGCGTTGCTGGCCGGCGCTTTCTTCGTACTCTGCTCCTACTCTGAAGTGCTCGGGTTTCGCGGCGAACCGGCCCGGCTCAGTGAGACGACGAGCCCGCTGCACCTGCTGGCAGCTAAAGTTGGAGTGTCGTCACTTGGCGTGGCGATTGATTGCGGGGCGCTGGTCAGCATGTTTGCCTGTGTGCTGGCCTGCGCAACCGCGGCTTCGCGTGTGCTGATGCGCATGGCCGGTCAGCGCCTGCTGCCTGCCGGGCTGGCGCGTACCAACCGTCGGCATGGAACACCGGGAGCGGCGATAGCCGTTTCCGTCGCGCTGATGTTCGCGGGAACGGCGGCGATGGCTCTGTACGGCGTCAACGGTTCCCAGATGTATGACCTGATGGGGTCGCTTTCTGTATTCGGTTTTCTGACCGCTTATGGCCTGGTCGCCATTGCTTTGCCATTCGCACGGCGGGCGCGTGGTCAGCATTCCCATTTCGTCGCGGGTCTGAGCGTCATTACTGTGGGGGTAATTTGCCTTATCACGGTCTTCGATCTACGTTCCACCGCCGACCCGGTTCACGCGCGCATTCCTTACCTGTATGTGCTCTACATTGCGGCGGGTCTGGCCTGGTATGCAATGCGGCGAAGATCGATTTCATTTGCAGGTTGAAGTTCAGGGCTGCGTATTTGTCTCAGGTCGCATGAGAAAAAGAAGCACGATGCCCACGACGGTGAAGTCGCGAAACGCCGTCTCTTCGCCATTCCATGTGCGCGATTGCCACATGAGGAACCACTCGCCTCCAACTGAGATGAAGGCCACCAGCCACATCAGGAGCGAGAGAGTCAGCGCAATCAGCGGCACGCGCTTGGCCGCCTCAAAGCCCGGCGACGGCCTGGGCAGCGCGAGAAACAAGGCAATGCAGCCCCACCACAACAGGAATGCGGTTACGATTTCCCACGCAATGATGATGACGTAGAACGAAGTGTCGGCGCCCGCCGAAGTGATTGCCCGCCACATGCCGTGATTGCCGGGAAGAGTCGTATCCATCATCAGGACATGCCGGACGAACTGGTAATTCGAAGCGAAATCAGTGAGATTGTTGAATATTACAAGGGTGTAGAAGATGGCGACTGCAGCGAGCAGAGCGAGCTTTGCGGTGCGCGTGATCATGAACTTCTCCTGGTTGCGGAAACTGCGCCGGGTTCCTGGCTCATGCTAACTTGGCGCCGCCGGCCATCCAACGAAAAAATTCATCCGCTGCGTGATAGAGTCGATTGGAAATGGTTCACCCCGATGGGGCCGGAAGCAAAGCTGACTGCGGAGCCGCTGGCGGAGATGGAAATGACGATGGGAGTGAAGGAGCCATGACCCGGCACGCGCTTTGCGCCGAACCGACACATTCGGTCTGGGACCGGTCACTCGCTCCTCGGCTGCGCATCGAGTCCGGCGACGAGGTGGAGATTCCGTGCGTAGATGCCAGTGGCGGCCAGGTATGGCCTGGGATGAGCACGGAAGAGTATTTGCGCATCGACCGCTCGAGGATTCACGCCCTTACCGGACCCATTTGGATTGAAGGCGCCGAGCCGGGAGACGTGCTCCAGGTGGATGTGATGGCCACTCGCCACAGCGGTTGGGGCTGGTCAAGCGTGGTCGAAGGATTGGGTTTTCTCAAGGATCGGTTTCGCGAGCCGTATCTTTTTCACTGGCATCTGGAAGGCGAATTCTCGGCTTCACTTGATCCGGCGATCGTGCCGCTGCGGCCGTTTCTAGGAGTCATGGGGGTGGCAAGGGCTGAAGATGGCGCTTTCCGCACGCGGCCGCCCGGCCCATTCGGCGGGAACCTCGATGTGCGCGAACTGTGCGCCGGCTCGCGTCTTTACCTGCCGGTTTACAATCCCGGGGCGCTCTTCAGCTGCGGCGACGGCCATGCTGCGCAAGGCGACGGCGAGGTATGCATTAACGGTATCGAATGCCCGCTCGACGTGACCCTGCGTTTTTATCTGCACAAGAGCCAGGCACTGTCAGGACCCCTGATTGAAAGCAGCGAAGAATCAGCGCCGGACCTGTCCAGCGACGCCTGGGTGGTGGTTGAAACCGGAACCGATCTTGCCGCTGCCGCTCGCGCCGCCACCGGGCGCATGGTCGATCTGCTGGTCAGCCGCTGGGGGTTCAGCGAGGTTCACGCGTACATCCTGTGCAGCGTCGCCATGAAGTTGCGGTTGAGTCAGGTGGTGAATGAGCCGGTACACACGGTTAGTGCCGCTATCGCCAAGCAGATTTTGCCGCAGCGGCAACTGTTTCCGATATCTCCGCGCTGAGCTTGTCGCGCGCAGCCGGGCGGACGAACGGAATTCGCCTTGCGCCGAGGACTTCTGGCTCTGATTGGCCGGAATACGCAGGATCATCGATGTGGAAATCCGCAGAAATCCTTAGATGAACTTTATGCAATAAACGCTAAGCTAATTTTGCCCGGTAGTTGACGCTGGCCCCAACGGACAGACGAGACAGTTTCGTACCGATTTTTCACTTCCCGTCTTTTTAACCTGCGGTATCTATAACGCAGGGAATGCATACCATTATTGGCTTTTTCCCGGCTTGAAAACCCGCAGGGAAGCACTGCACTTTGGAGGTCGCGCGGTGAAGCATTTCTGCTGTTCACTCATTCTGCCGGTTCCCCGCGTGCTGGCCATAATGGCAGCCGTTGCGCTGTGTGGCGCTTCGCTGCTAGCCCAGCAAACGCTGGGAGGAATCACTGGTCAAATCACCGATGCGACCGGCGCTGCGCTTCCCAATTCCACGGTTACAGTCACCAGCGAACAAACGTCGCTGACTCGCAGTATGCAGTCCAACGGGACTGGGATATACAGCTTTGTTGACCTGCCCATCGGCACTTATACGGTGACTTTTTCCGCTCCGGGCTTCAACATCCAGAAGACTCCTCACATCGCAGTGCAGGCCGACCGGACCCTGACCTTGAATGCGCGACTGAAGGTGGCTGCGGCGAAAGCCATGACGATTGAGGTCGAAAGCTCGCCGTTGATGAACGCCGTCGATACTACAAACGGCTACGTGATGGAGAAGTCGGAGATCCAGCAGGTTCCGCTGGCGACCGGCAGCTTTACCGACCTCGCCATCGCCTCGCCGGGCGTGGACGCCGAACTGTCCCCGGGGACGGGCGCGAACGCGGGACTGGGCAACGCTCCCATCTGGGCCAATGGCCAGCGCGATACGTCGAACAGTTTTCTGCTCAACGGCGTTGACGCCAGCAATCTGTTCAACGGCAAGAGCACCAGCGACGTACCGTCGGCGCGAGTCATCAACAGCACCGGCGTGCAGACCAGCCCGGGCGGCGGAGGTGGTGTCATTCCCTCGGCGGCGTCCATTTATCTCTCCATTGGCAATGCACTGCCGACACCGGCGCCCGAATTCCTTCAAGAAGTTCACGTGAATGCTTCCATGTACGGGGCCGATCAGGGTTCAACTTCAGGTGCGCACATCGACGTGAGCACCGCTTCCGGCGCGAACGCCATGCACGGCAACCTCTACCTGCACCGGGGCACGAATTGGATCAACGCGGCGCCGTTCTTCTTCAATCAGGACCCCGATGTTCCCGCCAACGACAAGGTGCCGGAACTGCACCGTTACGTTCTCGGCGGCACGGTTGGCGGGCCCATTATCAAAGACAAACTGTTTTACTTTATCGGCTACCAGCACCTGCACGTATCGGACCAGGAACTGGGCGACTCATTTCTGGATGTTCCGGTGGGACTTTCCGACAGCAACCGCGGTGCAGACGGCCTCGCCGAGCTTGCCAACAACAGCTTTGGCACCAGCCTGACGGGCGCAAATATCGATCAGGATGCCTTGGTTCTCTTCAATTCACCGGCCTTGCCTGGCGAGCCGGGAAAATGGCTCATTCCCAACGACGCACTTACTTCGGCCACGGGTCCAACCTTGAGCGCAGCGCACCTCGACAATGCGTTCATTCCCGGCACCGGCCGGTTTCTTGCCGATGAAGTAGTGGGTGACCTTGACTTGAACGCCACAAAAAAGGACACCGTCAGCCTCAAGTACTACTACCAGCATGACCCCACTTTCGCGCCTTTCTCTTATTCCAGTGTTCCGGGCTTCACGGAGCATCTGGATTCAGGCGCGCAGGAGATGTCGCTCACCAACACATTTATCGTAAAGCCGAACCTGAGCACCACGCAGACGCTGGGCTTTCTGCGCGAAAAGAATTATGCGGACAACACGCAGCCGTTCGGCCCGGGTTCCATTCCCGGCGGCGCGGCGGGAACGGGATCGATCAACATGTTCGGGTCAAACTATTTTCCGGGCGTGTCAATTTATAACGTGCTGGGCAGCTATCAGCCTTCCGGAATCAGCCCTGTCTACCTGAACATCGGTCCCAACGCGGAGTCCCAGTCCAGCAATACTGGCATGTTCCAGAATCGGCTTGCGCCCTCGGGCAGCGCCATCTGGGTGCTGGGAAAGAACACCGTCAGCTTCGGCGCCAGCTACACATACACACAGCTCAACACCATTGACAAGCGCACCGGCACGGGCACGGTGGCCACGGACGACTTCAGCCAGTTTGTGCAGGGTTTCGTCACCCCCGGCAGCTCCGCCACGGGATTTTACGTCACTTCCTTCCTGCAGGGCGACGCCAGCCGATATTACCGGTCGAATCAGCTCGGCATGTATGTGCAGGACAAGTTTCAGGCCACTCCGACGCTATCGCTGACGGCCGGGCTGCGCTACGACTGGGATGGAGGCTTGACCGAAAAATACGGCCGCATCTTCAATTTCGATCCCACACTTTATAGTTATGACGCCGCGTCAGACACCATCACAAATCCCGGCCTGATTATTGCCGGGAACAATGCCAACGGCACGCCGGGAGTCAGTCCAACCACTCTCACCGGCCGCCAGTGGGGCCTCGCTCCGCGTGTGGGGGCGGCGTGGCAGCCGGGTTTCTTCCATGACAAAGTCGTGGTTCGCACCGGCGGCGGCTTTTACTACGATCGGGGCGAACTCTTCAGCTACTTTTCGCCCGGTTACGCGATCGGAACGGTCACTGGAGGGCCGTTCGGCGTAAATCAGCAACTGCCCTTCGTAAACGTGTCCACTTGCCCGACACAATCGCAGTCGCTTTATCTTGGTTACATTCCCACCTGCGGAGGCAACGGCGGGTTTGGGCCTCCAACAGGCCCTCCGACTGCGGAGACAGGCGACCTGGAAGACCCGTATGGCACGACCCTGCAATACGCAGCGCCTTCGAGTCCAAAAGCTTCAGACCTGAGCAGCTTTCTACCCAACGCCTGCAGCATTGTCAACACCGGGCTGGGCGGAGTTCCCGGGATTTGCCCGAGCCTTCCCAACGGGGAAATCATCCACAATGGCCAGCCCATTTCACTGGGTGTATATGACCGGCGCAACAAACTTCCCTACACCATCAACTACACGCTGGACATTCAATGGCAGCCGCGCAATGATCTGGCTTTCGACATTGGGTACGTGGGCAACGTGGGACGCCACCAGGTGATTCCCGTGCCGTTCAACCAGCCGAATATTGCATCTCCTTCCAACCCCCTGCTTGGCGGCGGAGGATGTCCTCAGGACTACACCTACGGCTATAACGTCGGCTTCAACTCCCTGCCGGCGGGCACGCCGAGCTGCTTTGGTTCGCCGGCCTCCTATCTGGCCACCTACGAGGGCGGCAACGTGGATCTGCGCGTGCCCTACATCGGCTATGCCGCTGAATCCATCGACTATCTGGCCGCGGGCGTCGACGAATACAACGCGCTGCAGGTTCACGTTGACAAGCGCATGAGCCATAACTTCCTGGTGGGGGGATCCTATACCTGGTCGCACGCCCTGGACGAGCAGAGCGGGCTGGGCCTCTTCTTCAATGGCGACAACCCGCTGAACCTGCGCAGCGCCTACGCGTCGTCGGACTTCGATCGCACCCACGTGGTCAACATCAACTATGTCTTCCAACTGCCTACAATGGGTGCTTCAAGCGCGTTGCCGCGCATGCTCCTCAACGGCTGGTCGCTTGCCGGCATGACCGTGTTGCAGAGCGGCCAACCCTACAGCGTTATCGATTTCTCAGGCGCCGTGGGAAGCATTTACTACTCCACCGCCGACGGCATCACCAATCCCATTGTTCCTCTCGCCAATGGCTGCACCCGCAAGACGGCGCTCACGGGCGCATCCGGCGCATGGACGCCGGAGGGTGGGAAACCTGCCCTGGACGCCTCCTGCTTCACGCTGCCCCTGCTGCCGGCCGGTGGCCTGAACGGCGCGATTCCACCCGACGATCCCTATGAGACCGGCTTCACCAGCGGCCAGCGCAACATCTTCCGCCAGGCATTTCAGAAACGCGCGGACGCTTCCCTGGTGAAGATGACCCACTTTCACAACGAGCGCTATAGCCTGAAGTACACCTTCGATGTCTTCAACCTGACCAATACCTCGAGCTTCGACATCCCTGGAAATGAAGTCTCGCAGAACGCCGGCTACAACGCGTTTCCGTATGACGGCCAGCCGGTGCTGGCATCGAACAACTGCTCGACAAACCCGACAGGCAATTCCAGTGCCCTCTACTCCTGTCCATCGGGCCTGGGCATTGTGACACACACCATCGGCGCGCCGCGGCAGATTCAGATGTCGCTGCACTTCGACTTTTAACTTGTGCGCACCAGGAAAAGGGCAGACCCGCAATTCCGGGCGCTCTTTGGCGACTTGACCCGCTCGGAGGCTTGAGCCGGCTGCGGTCTCACTCGGTCAGTACCACGGCCATTTGCTCGGGACGCGCTGCGTGGAAGGCTGCTTCCAGTTGCGCCGAAGAGTCGAAACGAGTGCCGCTCACGTGGCGCGCCGGGAAGGTGAACTGCATCTCCGGCTGAGCAAAAGGCCATGGCCTCAGCCGAAAAGCGCGCGGCCCAAGCGGAAGCACTTTCACCTCCGACGCCGATCCGTTGTTGTGCGGAAGGGGATGCAGAAGGTGACTCGGCGCGGAATAAGCTACACAAGTTAAAAGCGAAAGATTGTCGCACGCCTGCAACAGCTGGAAGTGCTCAAGAATCCTCTGCTCTGTTTTCTCTTCCGGGGAGAGCGATGGATCCGCCGCAATCTTGGCGCGCAGCCGAGTTTGATATGCCCGCTGCTGATCGAGAAATGCATCGAGCTCGGGCAGGTTCTCCGGGGCAATCGTCGAGCGGTCTGCGTGCTCAGTCAGCAGATTATAAGTATGCATGGAGATGAGCAAGCCTGCATACGGATCTTTGTCGGCAACGATGCGCACAGCCTGCTCGCGCACGGCAAGATATGCGGCCAGATCTATCTCTTCAAAGGCTGAATATTTCCCAACCAGTTCCACGGAAAATGCCGACGGCTTTCCCTGCTGCGTAATCGCAGGATGCGCATCGCGAGCCGCCCAGCCGTCATCGTGAAGGGCAATCCCCTTCAGGACACGCTCCCGAGGTTCGGGCCGGCGAAAAAGTTCATTGCCCCACGCCGAGGCAAAATCACCCGCAAGATGGGCATGATCGGGATGAGTGATCAGCCACCAGCCTGTCTCCGACTCCATGCGCAACATAGGCGCTCCTCTACTCCTCCATTTGCGGCCGGCTTGATTCGTGCCAATTATGCAGCGCCAGCCACTCAAAGAACATCGCGGTAAAAAAGAAGACGAATCCCAGCACCGCTGCGGCAATGACCAGCGCGAAAAGATAGCTGATTTCCATCTGGTTGCTGGCGTAAAGTATGGCGTAACCCAGGCCGCCTTCGCCAACCCGTGTTGAGCCGGCGAAGAGCTCTCCGGTGATTCCTCCGATTACGGCAATGCCTGCCGAGATGCGCACGCCGGCAAAGAAATTTGGCAGCGCGCTGGGCAGCCTTAGCTTGAAGAGAATTTGTGCCGGCGATGCCTTGTACATGAGGAACAGATCAATCAGGTTTTCATCCACGCTGATCAGACCCTGGGTGGTGTTGGCGATGATGGGCGCCAGCGAAATGATGAATGCCACCACCGTGACGGGCAGGATTCCCGCGCCGGCCCAGTTGATGATCAGCGGCGCAATGGCCACGATGGGCACGGTTTGCAGGAGGATGGTATAGGGATAAAGCGTCTGCCGCAGCCAGCGCCACTGCGCAAAGATCATGGCCGAGGTCACACCCGCAACGATACTCGCCGCAAGACCACCGGCCGCCTCCTCGGCGGTTATGCGAAATGAATTCAATATGGAAGGAAAGCGATCGCGCAAGGCTGCAGCCACGGCAGCCGGCCCGGGCAATATGTAGGGTGGCAAATGATTGAGCCAGACGATTGCCTGCCAGGCGCCAATCAGGCACGCGAATACCAAAACGCTGTTGAGCATCAGCAACCCGCGCTTCTTCATGATTGCCACGCTCCTCTCAGCAGCCGCGAAGCTCGCGTCACCGCCTCTTCGAAGGCCCTTAATTCCCGCGTTGCGGCGGTCCGCGGCCAGGGCAGATCAATCGGTATTTCGCGAACCACCCGGCCCGGATTCGCCGCCAGAATTACGATGCGCGTGGACAGAAAGACCGCTTCGGAAACCGAGTGCGTCACGAAGAGCACCGTCCACTTCTGCTCCGCATATAAACGCAGGACTTCTTCGTTCATGCGGTCTCGCGTCATCTCATCGAGAGCCGCGAAAGGTTCGTCCATCAGCAGAATGCGCGGCCGGCTCACCAGCGCCCGCGCAATAGAGGCGCGCATTTTCATTCCGCCGGAAAGCTGCCGGGGATAATGCCGGGAGACGCGGCTCAGGCTAACAAGCTCGAGCATTTGCGCCACGCGTTGCTTGCGAAGCGCGCGAGCCGAATACTCCAGCTCCAGTCCGAGGCCCACGTTTTCTTCCACTGTCCGCCAGGGCAAAAGGGTTGCGTCC
The DNA here is from genome assembly GCA_030038435.1 of Acidobacteriaceae bacterium. Taxonomy (GTDB): domain Bacteria; phylum Acidobacteriota; class Terriglobia; order Terriglobales; family Acidobacteriaceae; genus Telmatobacter. The sequence continues at coordinate 9,609 of JASHOY010000415.1, forward strand.
TGAAAAATGAAGCCCATCAGCTCGCGCGCATTCTCCGGTGTCATACCGTTGACCTGCACCTGGCCCTCGCTCGCCGGGCTGAGACCGGAAGCCAGCTTCAGAAGCGTCGATTTTCCGCACCCTGAAGGGCCGAGCAGCGTCACGAACTCGCCGCGCTCGATGCGCAGGGAGATGCCCTCCAGGGCCATCGCCCCGTTGCGAAACTTCTTGCTGACGGCGGTGAACTGAATCTCCGCCAGTGAGGGAGTTGCCTGCGTCACCATCCCGCGTCTCCTTTCACCGGCAGGTAGAGCGCGGAAGGGTGCGCGGCAGTATGCAGGATCTGCTGCGTCGAACGGCTCCAGCTCCATTGGTCCGCAAGTTGCGGCAGCGTCGGGGTTGACGGATTGCGGTCGTAAAGCGGGAAGGCCGAACTTGCGATCTCCAGGCGCAGCCGCTCGCCCGCCGCGAGCGCGAAAGCCACAGGTTCGAGCGTGAACTGCCAAGCCCGGACTTCATCTGCGGCGAAGCCGCTATCGCGGAAAAGCCATGAGCTGCGAGCCACCCCGATGGAGATAAACTCTGCGCGACCCTGTGCCGTCACACGGACGATCTTTGCGGTGAAATCGGCATGCGGCGCCGAGGTTGCCGCATACAGCATGATGTGCGGCTGTCCGAAGACCTCCGTCTCGCGCTTTACTTCATCGGACGTGTAACAAAGCAGGTTGTTCCCCATCTCCAGCGCCGCCTGATCGAAAGCGCCGCTCAGCGCCTGCGGCCCTCCCGGCGCTAGCACGGGAACTTCAGGATCGTACACGAACACGTCGCGCGGCTCATCGCTCCGCGGCAGGCACTTCGCGAGCCTTCCGTCGCCTTTGCGGGAATTGGCCCTTCCCGCGCTGTGCAGAAACACCGCCTGTTCAGCCTGGCCGGGCCAGTCGTCGGCGCTGCGCCATTGGTTCGGTCCCAGCACAAAATAGCGAACCCGCGGCTCGCTCGCGAATTCCGTTGAATCCTTAAGCCAGTGATTGAACCAGCGCATCAAAATCGCATCCGTATCAAGATCCGCTTCTTCACCCAGGTTCAATTCGCCAATGCGATCGCCCCAGGGAATATGCAGCCATGGCCCAGCGATCAGATATTGCTTTTTGCGGGCGAATTCGCTACCCGCGCGGCGCCGGAGCGCCAGATATCCATCGACCGCCCCCTGGACATAGGAATCGTACCATCCTGCAAGGTGCAATGCGGGCACATGAATCCGGTCGCAGCGCGTGCTGACGTCTAGTGCACTCCAATACTCGCCCGGCTCTCGATGCGAAATCCAGTCGCGCACGTAACCGGGCAATGCCGGATCAGTAATCGCCGGATGTTGGCCGTAGGGAAGATGCGCGGCCTGCGCGCGAACATTCGCCCACGCCGCTTCCAAACGGCGGCTCGTCTCATGGAGACCTTTGCGGCGCGCATCTTCCCGCAGCATCTGGATCCCCCAGCCGAGACTGGAACTCAAGCGCAGCGCGCCGTGATGATAAAACCAGCCATAGTAAAGATCCGCGGCCGTCATATGCGGGGCGATGCATTGCAGGCCGTCCGGCTGTTCCGCCGCAGCCAGCAGTTGTGTCGCTCCCTGGTAGGAAAATCCGTACATGCCGATGCGGCCGTTGCAGGCGGGTTGATTGCGCAACCAGGCAATGGTCTCCGCGCCGTCACGGCTTTCATTGCGGAAGGGATAAAACTCTCCTTCCGAAGCGCCGCGGCCGCGCACGTCCTGGATCACTACGTGATATTCGTGCCGCGCGAACCAAACCGGATGCGCATATACGACTGTCGATGCAATGTCGCGCCCGTAAGGTTGGCGCATCAGCAGAGTGGGCCACGGCCCTGTGCCTGGCGGATAGTAATGATCGGAGACCAGCGAAACACCATCACTCAGGCGGCAGCGGAGGCCGCGTTCCAGGCGAACTCCGCTGCCGCAATCGATGAGCGCCATGCCTTCACGCTCCCGCTCTTGGCTCAAAGTCATACATCGCCACGAGGATTTGCGCGATGCGCGCGGCCGCTTCACGCGACCAGCGGTCTCCGTTCTCCGCCGTCGCCGCAGTTGGATCACCGAGCACGCCGCTGGGCGCAATGTCTTTTGTCAGCCAGGCAAAATTCGCTGAAGAGCCCTCCGGCCTGAGCAATTCCGGGTTCTCGATGCGCGCGATGTAATTTGCCGAATACTCACTGACATCCACCAGTTCCGGCGCGGCGTGCAGAATATAGGCGGTCTCCACCTCGCCGGCATGAAATCCGTAAGTCCGCTCCTGTTCGCTTACTCCCTCCAGCGTCGCGCCCGGCGAGCCGAAAAGCGAAAATGTCCGCAGGCCGAACTCCGCGCGAAGATCGCGAGCCAGCACGTCCACCAGCGAAGCGTTGCCGCCGTGCGTGTTATAGAGAACCAGTTTTTTAAATCCCGCGTTCGCAATGCTCGCGCCCAGATCGTGAAGCACGGCCAGAAATGTCTGTGCGCTCACCGACAAGGTTCCGGGAAATCCCAGATGCTCGTTACTCTTGCCGTAGCAAAGTGCCGGCAGCGCGTAGATGGGGAGTTCCTCAGGTACGAGGGCGAGAGCCTGGCCAAGGAGCAGATTGTTGATCAGCGTGTCTGTTGCCAGCGGCAGATGATGGCCATGCTGCTCGATTGCCGCCGTGGGCAGCACCAGCAGTGTCTTTTCGCGAGGCAGCGCGTCTACCTGCTTCCAGGTAAGGTAAGCAAAGTTGCGCCCATCGGGAATCCATGTCTTCACAGGGACACAGCCTCCTTGTGAAAACTGATCATCTTTCCGGGGTTCAAAAGCCCGCGCGGATCATAGCGTAGCTTGGCCCTCAGCTGGCTGTTGTCCTCACGGAAGCGGCCTCCGTCTTCGAGATAATTGACATGCGGATTGGCAACGAAGACGCCGATGGAACGGCAGTAGGCGATCAAGTCGTTCAGCCGGTCTTCGCTGGTGAAGCGCACAATGGGAATGGCTCCGGGAATGACTACGCCGTCGCCGTTCTTCATGAATTCGATGTGGAAGAGGATGTCCTGCCCATACCGTGCGCGAAGCAGCCGGAACTGTTCTCTGCAGTCCGTGGGTGAAAAGCCACACTGCAAATAGGTGTATGCGGAATCGGCTTTCATCGCCCACAGCGTAGTGTGGTTCCAGGTGTAATCGCTCAGCAGCGGTTGGGTTCGCGGGCCGTCATAGGGGCCGCTGAATGTTACCTCACCGCCGGCCGCGCTTGCTGCTGCACATAAGGCTGAACGCTGTTCTTTCGCAATCATGAAAAGCGCCAGGCATTTGCCGGCGCGAGTCAGTTGTTTTATCGGAGTAAAGAAGGACGGAATGGGCCATTCAAAAACCGTGACCAGGCGCTTCTGCCACACTGATTCCGTGGCGATGGATTCGGCAAAACTGAATCCATGTTCATAAGTATCGAACGCAGCCAGCACCTGAATCCAGTCGACCGCAGGTGCAAGCGGAAACCAGATGCGAGTCAACACCCCATTGGTGCCCCAGGCGTGCAGAATTTCTTGCACCGCGGCGCCCTCGTGCAGGACGACACGCGGCTCTTCTTCCATGGTCACAATCTCGATTGCGCGCACATTGTCGAAATCGCGCAGGCCGCCGTGGGCAACGGAGCCGATACCGCCCGATCCGCCGGCAAGAAAGCCTCCCACCGATGCTTTGACCAGCGTCGAAGGATACATGCGGAGCTCCCAATCCCGCCTGCGCGCTTCGGCCTCGAGAGTTCCGAGGCGCAATCCCGGCTGGCACACGGCCACGCCGCCGGAGGTGATCTCCTCGATCTTGTCCATCAACGAGAGGTCGAGCAAGATTCCGCCTTCGAGCGGCACGCACTGTCCGTAGTTGCCGGTGCCGGCGCCGCGCACGGTCACCGGAACTCCGTGCTTTCCAGCGAAGCGCAACACCGCCAGCACTTCTTCCACGGCGGCGGGCAATACAGCCGCATCAGCAACCTTCGCCGCCAATCGCGGTCGCAGTATCGGGGAGTACCAATAGAAGTCGTGCGAAAGCCGGTCGAGTACCGCGGGCGCCGTCAATACGCGCGAAGAATCGCCGATGATTTCAGAGAGTCCTGCTCGAAGTCCGTCCAACATGGAGAAGACCTTTGCAAATTCGAGTCGATTACTTTCTCTTGCTGGTTGACCACGTGCGAAAAGCACGGAGCATGCGCGGATCGGTAAACAACGCGTAGCACAGTTTGCGCAAAATGGGGCCATCCACAACGCAGGGCAGATCGCTGCGTGCGGCGACCTCCGCCGCGGGAATTTGGATTTGATTGCAGTGCCGGTTGGCGTCGGCGATGGTCGCGCCAAAAACTACGCGGTCTACCCGCGCCCACAGCGCGGCGCTCATGCACATCGGGCAGGGCTCGCAAGTGGTAAAGAGCGTGTAACCGGCAAGGGAAACTCTTTTGAGCCGCTTTGTGGCCAGGCGAATGGCGCGCACTTCGGCATGAGCGCTCGGGTCGAACTCCTGCGCCACGCGGTTCAATGCGCGCAGCAGCACAGCGCCGGAGCGGGTGTGAACAATGCAAGCGCCGAAGGGGCGAGGCCGCGGGGTGCGCAAAGATTGCGCAGTGAACGCCACCAGCGCCGTCATCTGCGCGATATCGGCAGAGGAATCGGGGGCCGGCTGCCGACTGGCTGCGGCGCGTCCAGGAATCGAAGCAATTCCCATACCCGAACTTAGCATGTTGAATGCGGTGCCGCTCGGCAAAATGCGCGTCTTCATGGTTTCCTTATTTCCGGGATTTCCCGGGCGGCGCGTTTACGAGAAGTCCTCTGATTCCCTTTCGGGATGAGCAAAAGGCTTCGGGGTCGATGTTGATTTCTGCCCATGCTCGATTGGGCAGGCTCGGCGTGTCACAGAACTATAGAATCCTTATCCATCGGGTGTTATGTTTTCCGAGACGATCGGCATCGATCGATCACGAGGTCGCTATTGGGAATACAGAAGCTCTTTACTTGCGCTGCTCTGATGCCGCTCTTCCTTCTTCTGAGCGGATGCCATGCTGGACATCTTTCGAGTAACGGGCTCACCCGCCTCCGGCTGCAGCTTGACTGGTATCCACAGCCTGAACACGGAGGATTTTTCGAGGCGCAAAGACGGGGCTTTTACAAAGCCGCAGGCCTCGAGGTGACTCTTGTGCCGTTGCCTGAGTACGCCAGCGTAGCGCAACTGGTCTCTACCGGCAAGGCCGAGATCGGGCTTGGGTCCAGTGACCAGATCCTGGAATGGGACTCAAACGGTCTTCCACTTATCGCGATTGCGGCAACCATGCAGCACGACCCGCAAGCCGTGATGGTGCATGCCGCCTCGGCCATTCATTCGCTCAAGGACCTCGACGGCCATACCATTGCGGCGCAAACCGGAGCAACGTGGCTCAAATACGTGATTCGTCGTTACAACCTGGGCAACGTGCGGCAAATTCCCGCAACTCTTTCGATTGCCAATTTCCTCGCCGACCCGCAATATGTGCAGCAGGTGTTCGTCACCAGTGAGCCGTTCTTCGCCAAAGAGGCCGGGGCGGCGGTGCGCACCATCCTCATCAGTTCCTCCGGCTACGACCCCTATCGCGTGCAGTTCACCACGCGGCAATTCGCTGCGGAACATCCTCAGCTACTGCGAAAATTCGTGCGGGCCAGCATTCGCGGATGGCAGAGCTATCTTCGCGATCCTGGTCCCACCGATGCGTTGCTGCTGAAGCTCAATCCGGCGCTGAACCCGAAGCAGGAGGCATTCACCGCCAAAGAGCTTGCCGATGGCGGGTTCATCAATGGCGGCGATGCGAGCGACGCGGAAGTTGGACAGATGACGGCTTCGCGGTGGACATCGGAGTATCGGCAGCTGGAATCAGTAGGTGTTCTAACCGCGCCGATCAATCCTTCGAAGGCCTATACGCTGAAGTGTTTGCAATGAGCCACCAAACTCAGTTTGAAACCCTGTATCAGGATGCCGCGGCCGAAGATAACGCAGCGAGCAGAGTGAGACGCTACTCTGCAGACCGGCGCAGAGCCTGGAAAGATCGAGTTGAGCCGAGGAAGCAGAAGCTTTTTGCTGCAGAGCTGTGCCTCCGCGCTTCGGCATCCGATCGATTTTCCGGCAGAAGATTGGTTCAAGCAGCTTTGCCTTAAACCGCGCATGTGGTCTTCTAAATGCACTCGCCTATGCTCAAGCGACTGGAAGCTTTTTTTGAATTCAGCCATCTGGGGACTAACTGGCGCACCGAAATCCTCGCCGGTGTGACCACTTTCCTTACCATGGCTTACATTGTGCTGGTCAATCCGGCTATCCTCGCCGATGCCGGAGTACCGTTGCCCGCCGCCACCGCCGCGACCTGCCTCTCGGCCGCCTTTGCTTCCATCCTCATGGGCATCGTCGCGCGCTATCCCATCGCGCTGGCTCCGGGCATGGGCCTCAATGCCTACTTCACCTACACCGTCTGCGTCAAAATGCATATTCCCTGGCAGACCGCGCTTGGCGCCGTCTTCATCTCCGGCATCATCTTCCTTCTGCTCACCGCCGGAGGCATTCGCCAGATGATCCTCCATGCCATTCCCCATCAGCTTTACGCCGCAGTAGCCGGTGGAATCGGCCTCTTCATCGCTTTCATCGGATTCCAGCATGCCGGCCTGGTAATTCGAGACCCCAACACTCTGGTCAGCATGGGCAACGTCCGCAACTCCACCACTGCGCTCGCGCTCCTCGGACTCATTCTCATGGTGGCTCTCGAAGTGAAAAAGGTGAAGGGATCGATCCTCATCGGCGTCCTCAGCATCACCGCGATTGCGTGGATGTTGGGCCTCGTTCACTGGACGCATTCCAGCATCGGCCTCGGCGCGCTCACCGGAACGGCTTTCCGGCTCAACATCCGCGGAGCGCTCAACAAGGGACTGCTGGAAATTATTTTCGTCTTCTTTTTTGTAGACCTCTTCGACAACCTGGGAACACTGGTCGCCGTCACCAAGCGCGCCGGCCTCATCGCTGCCGACCACTCCATTCCGCGACTCAACCGCATTCTCTTTGCCGACGCCTCCGCCACCGTTTTCGGTTCGCTGGTGGGCACATCCACGGTCACCAGCTACGTCGAATCCACGGCCGGAGTGGCTGCCGGCGGCCGTTCCGGCATTACCGCTATTGTCACCGGCATACTGTTTCTGGCGGCCATCGGCGCCGCGCCCTTTGTCGGCATTGTTCCCGCGGCAGCCACTGCGCCAGCGCTCATCCTGGTCGGCTCCATGATGCTCACTGCCATCTCCGAAATCCACTGGCACGAGCCGCTGGTCGCGGTCCCCTCGTTTCTTACCCTGGTACTTATACCTTTCACGTTCTCTATCGCCAACGGACTCGGTTTCGGCATTGTCACCTGGGCAGTCCTGCATCTGGCCGCCGGCAAGTTTCGCAGGCAGGACTGGCTCCTGTATCTGCTCGCGCTCCTGTTCCTCGCCCGTTTCATCTATATAGGAACCACCTGATCCGGCCACGGGTCTGCCGCTTGGCCCGGCCCCGGCTGTGATCGCGCGACCGGTCCACACTGACTGAGAGAACCGCTCTCGACGATTGGCAAAGCGCGGATTCGCTCCTCAAACGCAGATGAGGAAATGTCAACTGCGCCAGTCCCGCTATCAGCCGGTCCATCGACTGGCCGACCAACGCAGGGTTGATCAGCCGCACCGAGGATGCGGCGGACATGCAATCGTGCTGCGATCGGCCTTGCGCCGGCTCACATTGAAGATAAATCGCGATGGAGAACCGAGATGCGTCACTCCAGCCTTATCGGTGCGCACCCGAGGAGAGCGGCCGGAGCCCTTTGCCGTGACTTCAGTACCAGAACTTCGCCTTTGGCCAAAGCGCCTGGAGATTTTCATGCAGGCCCCTGCAGATGAAAATCGGGCCGCGCTCATACGGCTCCAAATACGGATTTGTATCCTGCGCAAATTCCTTTACCGAATCGAACTCGCTTTCCAGGGTCTTGCGGCTATCGCCAAAGACGATCATCACGCTGCCCGTATACTTGCGCGGTCCCCACAAAAAGTAATTCTGGTGTCCGCTGATGGCCTGCGGTACATCCGGCCGGTACACGTTCACCGCGCTCGCATCGCCATAGTTTTTCGTGAAGATCACGGCCTGTGCACGCTCCGCCTGCGGCAGCGAGTGCCACGCCGCGGCCAGCAAATCCGCCTTGTGCCGCCAGTCCAGCATGTCCGCGTAGTACTGCGGCAGCGCTGCCGTGGCTCCCGTCTCCATCTTCGGGGGCTGCATGTGCATCCGCGCCTCGTAGGCAATGATCTGCGCTGGCGGCAACACTGGAAGGATGAGCGGCAGCAGCGCCGCGGTGAGCGCCACATTTAGCCCCACATATGCCGGTGTCAATCCCCGCCGTAACCACGCTCTGCGAAACACCAGATCCCAGGCCGCCGCGCCCGCGGCAAAGTACAGCGGATAGATCGCCGCCAGGTAATAGTCTTTGGCGTGGAGAAATATCATCAGGGGCAGATACAGCACATAGGTTACGCCTAGAAAGCGGAGCGTCTTTGCCGAACGGCCGAAGAGCAGCCACAAAACGCCACCTATCCACAACGGAGCCATCAGCGGCCCGAATACCAGCATCTGATTCAACACGAACGGCAGTGGTCCAATATGCACGTTTTTGCCGTCGATCTGATCGTTGTGCAGAAGTTCCAGTGTCGGCCAGTGGTGGTGCACTTCCCACAACAGATTCGGCAGGATCAGTACGACGATCAGCGCAAAACCTACCAGAAACCATTTTGAAGTTAATACCCTCCTCTGGCTGGTGGTCAGCAAGGCGATCAGCAGACAGACGAGGAAGAAAAACTCATTCCACTTGTTTTCCAGTCCCAGTCCCGCTGCCACGCCCAGCACTACCCACCACCAGGCCACCGCGCAGCCGCTGCGAATGCCCCGGCCGGCCAGCCGTACCAGCTCGATCAGCGCCAGTGCCACGGTCATCCAGAAGAGCGGTTCAAAGTTGCTGGTCGAAATCGTCGCATCGATCCCCATCACCATCGGCGCCAGCAGAATTCCCGTCATCGCCAGCGCCTGCGCCCAGCGTGAAGCGCCCATCCGCCATGCCAGCAGCCCGGTCAGCGCCACTTCCGCGGCCCCGGCCAGCGAGAGAAAGGTCCGGAACAGCGCCAGCGAATGCAGCCCGAACAGCAACTCCGAGACGCGCGCCACCAGCGGAATCATAGGCGGCTGATCCACATACCCCCAGGCCGGATGCCGGCCGCAGACAATGAAATACAGCTCATCGCGGAAGACCCCGTAGCCGGCATGCTGCATCGCAATCTGGCCCAGCGTCGCCAGCGCGTACTTGAGCAAACCAAACCCCACCGCCAGCCACGCCGCACTCCTGAGCGATTCCGTGCCGCCCTCCCGCGCTTTGTTTGTTTCCGTTCTGGTGGTCACTGGCCGGCGGTCTCCTGTTCGTCACGCAGATTGTCTTTCCTTATTCAACTTTACGCATCGCCTGTTCCGGCGGTTCCGGATCCGGCGGCGGGGCAACGAATAGAAGGCAGTCGCCCTGGGCCCACTCCCCTGGCGCCGATCGCTTCGCTCCCTCTGTGCGATACTGTTCAAAGGAGTTCAGCGTTATCGCATAACGCGATGGGTTGCCGCCAACCTGCTAACTCGCTGATCCTCTAACTCGCTAATCAGTCAGGTCAAAAGAGTAAACATGACGTTGAACGATCTCGAATTCGCCTACTCCCCGGTGCGCGGCCAGGTGCGCGACCTGCGGGAGTATCTTTGACCCTGCCCGCCTGCGCAGGGAACTCTCTAGCATCGAAACCAAACTGGCCGACCCCGCTCTGTGGAGCGACCCCTCCGCGTCCCAGCCTTTGATGCGCGAGCGCAAGCGCCTCGAATCGCTGATCAAGGACGACGATGAACTGGTCCGCCGCAGCGGCGACATCGAAGCCTATTTCGAGCTCGCGCGCGAAGGCGAAGACGTGCTCGCCGATCTGGAGCGGGAAATCCAATCCCTCGCCGCGTTCACCGACGATCTTGAAGCCCGCACCATGCTTAGCGGCGAAGCCGATCCGCTCAACGCCATCGTCACCGTGCACCCCGGCGCCGGCGGCACCGAGAGCCAGGATTGGGCCGAAATGCTCGTCCGCATGTATACCCGCTGGGCCGAACAGCAGGGCTTCAAAACCGAAATGAACGACTACCAGTATGGCGAAGAAGCCGGCATCAAGTCCGCCACCTTCACCATCAGCGGCGATTACGCTTTCGGCCAGCTCGCCGGCGAAAGCGGCGTCCATCGCCTGGTGCGCATCTCGCCTTTTGACTCCGCCAAGCGCCGCCATACCTCGTTCGCCTCGGTTTTCGTCTCGCCCGAAATCGACGAGTCCATCCATGTCGATCTCAAGATGGAAGACCTGCGCGTGGACACTTACCGCAGCGGCGGCAAAGGTGGCCAGCACGTCAACACCACCGACTCCGCGGTGCGCATTACGCACCTTCCCACCGGCATCGTCGTGCAGTGCCAGAACGAGCGCTCCCAGCACAAGAACCGCGACAAGGCCATGAAGATGATGCGCTCGCGCCTCTACGAATTCGAGCTGGAAAAGAAGCGCGCGGAAAGCAAGAAGCTGGAAGACTCGAAACTCGACATTAACTTCGGCTCCCAGATCCGCTCCTACGTCCTGCAACCGTATCGCATGGCCAAAGACCACCGCACCAAGGTCGAAGTAGGCGACGTGGACAAGGTCCTCGACGGCTATTTGGAGCCGTTCCTGCGGGGCTATTTGTTGGCCAGGCGGAGAGGCACGGCGGTTTCCGCCGGCGGCGAAGTAGACGACCTGCCGGACTAAGACAAGTGACATTCAATGCGATCGATCATGCGGGCGAGCCCGGCAATGACACGGCAAGCCGCGACGGCAGGTTTCATCGCGAACGAAGTGAGGGATTCCCGGTTGCGTTTTAGGCGTACGCCATCGGCGAAGGATTGGCATAGGTCACCCTTGCCGTTTATCCGCTCCGAACGGTCTCGAACGCGTCAATGTGGCATCACATGCGATGTGATATCATTCCTCCGTGAGGCTCGTGCTCGACACCGACGTGGTGGTTGCCGCGATGCGCAGTCCGCGCGGTGCTTCTGCGGAGCTGCTTCGCCGCATCGATGCTGGCAAGGCTGTCATGTTGCTCACCGTCGCGCTTGCCCTGGAGTACGAAGCCATATGCACCTTGGCTGAGCATCGCTTGGCGTCGGGGCTCAGCGCACCGGAGGCGGCCGTCTATGTGGACGGGCTGATCGCGCTGGCTGAGCCGGTAAGAGCGTTCTTTCGCTGGCGCCCGCAACTCCGCGATCCAGGTGACGAACTGGTTCTGGAGGCGGCGGTGAATGGGCAGGCCGACGCCATTGTCACGTTTAACGAAAGCCGCCTGCGCCAAGCACGCAAGAGTTTCGGAATCGAAGTCGTTCGCCCCGCCGAAGCTCTGAGGAGGATTGAGAAATGACCACGCGAGTATCCACATTTCCCCTGCGCCTGCCGCTGTCGATGAAAACGGCCCTCGAGAAGATCAGCCAGCGCGATGGAACCAGCATGAATCAGTTCCTGGTGGTTGCAGCTGCAGAGAAAATCGCTGCAATGGAGACGGAGCGGTTCTTTGCGGAGCGGAAAGATCGCGCCGATCGCAAGGCGTTCCGGCGCATCCTGAATCGCAAAGGCGGCGAGCCGCCCCGCCGCGAAGACGCAATCGAGTGAAATCGCCATCAATTCCCACACTGCCCGCGGATTCGGATGCGTCGGAAACCTGAAGATGAGGGAAGCAGGGCGGAACGTCGTCACGGGTCAGGGTTGGCGGTGATAGGCCCGCCTTCCGCAATAGAGTAGTTGTCATCGTGACCCTGAACGCGGTGAAGGGGAGGGCTCTGCGGTTGTTTCTGCCGCCAGGTTCCGGGTCAATGCTTGTAACCTACGATTACGCACATGCACGAGGGCTCGTATTTCCCCTACATCATGGCCAGCCGTAGCCACACGCTTTATATCGGAGTGCAGCTCAGCGTGGGGATGCTTCTATCCGCGTGCGGGGCCGGAATCGCGGGCGTATACGACGCCCTTGCTTATTACATCGGGCTGGAGGAAGCCGGCGTTCCCGTGGCGATGCATTTGTACGCGCGGGGCGGGCACGCCTTCGGCCTGCGCCACACGGATCTGCCCATCACCGACTGGCCGCAGTTGATGGACAGATGGCTGCGTACGATCGGAATGGTGCATACTGCCCCTTGATCCTTGATCCTTGATCCTGGTCCCTGGTCCCTTTCCGGTTACCACTGGCCACTGTAAACTGCAGATTGATGCCCAACGATCCCGCCCTCATCGACGAAATGCTGCGCAGCGCCAAGACCATTGCCGTCGTAGGCATGAGCGACAAGTCCTCACGGGCCAGCAATCACATCGGCAAGTACCTGGCCGCCAACGGCTACCGCGTTCTACCCGTCAACCCTGCGCTCAAAGAAGTTTCCGGCATGGCGTGCTACCCCGATCTCGATGCGGCGCAGGCGGCCGCACGCGAACTAACCGGGAAGGGAATCGACCTCGTAGACGTCTTCCGTGCCTCCGAGCACGTCCCGGCCATCGTCGACGACGTCATCCGCCTCGGCATCCCATACCTCTGGCTCCAGGACGAAGTCATCCACAACGAGGCGGTGGCTCGCGCCCGCGCCGCCGGCGTCAAGTGCGTCCAGAATGACTGCATCTACCGGGAACACGCCGCGCGCCCCGAGTTGCACGCCGGCCAAAACCACATCCAGAGCTAATCCGCGCGGCTATGGTTCATAATCCGGTAAACTGAAAGCAACGTCCGGGAATCAGCTTCCCCGTCATGCGTCTCCTGCGATTCATTGTCGCCTTCTCATTCCTGCTTGCGGCAACACTACCCGCATCCGCGCAGGTTGGCGCGCCCGCGCCGCAGCCCCAGGATACAAAAGCCGCCTTCACCGCCGATCATCTCCGCGTGGAACTCCTGGTCCCCGGCGCCAAGCTCTATACCGGCGCTCAGGGAAACCAGGCCGGCCTCTACTTCAAAATGCAGCCCGGCTGGCACGTCTACTGGCAGAATGCCGGCGATGCAGGCGAGCCGCCCGCCATTGACTGGACCCTGCCCAAAGGCCTCACCGCCGGCCCGCTTCAGTTTCCCGCGCCCACTCGTCTCCCCGTGGGCCCGCTCATGGACTACGGCTACGAAAATGAAGTCTTATTCCCCTTCAAGCTCAACGCCGCTCCCTCCGCAAAAACAGGCCCCGGCGACCTTCGCGCTCACGTCACCTGGCTGGTCTGCAGTTCGGTATGCATTCCCGGCAAGGCTGACCTCGAACTCACGCGTCCCATCGCTCGCGGCCCTGCTCCGCCCACACCCGAGCCGCAGCTCTTCCAGCAATTCCTCAGCCGCCTGCCTCAGCCGCTTCCCGCCAGCGATAGAGCCGTCTTTCAACCCACGCCCAACGGATTCCGCCTCGCGGTCACCACCGGCCAGCGCGAAAGCCGGGCCCAGTTCTTCCCAAGCGATCAAACGGTGGTCGACAACCCCTCACCGCAAAAACTTACGCCGACGGCGCAGGGCCTGTTGCTGACATTAAAGAAAGACGCGAATATTTCCGGGAATCCATCTCATTTGAATGGAGTTCTCGAGCTATCAGGCGGCCGCAGCTATCAGATTGCGGCCGTCCCCGGCGCGGTTGCCGCCCCCGCTGAACCAGCCTCTGCCGCCGGCGTCTCACTATTTGCGTTCCTTCGCATTTCGGCGCTCGCTTTCCTGGGGGGGCTGCTCCTCAACCTCATGCCCTGCGTCTTTCCGGTGCTGTTCCTCAAGGGGCTGGCCCTGGTCAATTCCGGTGCAGAAGAACGCCACAGGCTGCGCGCGCATGGCTTCGTCTACGCTGCGGGAATCCTGGTCTCTTTTTGGGCGCTGGTTGCGGTGCTTCTCGCTCTTCGCGCCGCCGGATCCTCCATCGGCTGGGGATTCCAGTTCCAGTCGCCCATCTTCCTGCTGCTCATGGCAGGGCTGCTTTTCTTCCTCGGGCTCTCTCTTGCCGGCCAGTTTGAGATCGGCCTGACCCTGACCAGTGCCGGCGGCTCGCTGGCGGCCAGGCAGGGTTATGCCGGCAGTTTCTTCACCGGAGTTCTCGCTGTCATCGTCGCTACGCCCTGCGCCGCGCCGTTCATGGGAGCGGCCATCGGCTACGCGCTCGCCGCCCCGGCCACCGTGGCTTTCGCCGTCTTCACTGCGCTTGCCCTGGGCTTGGCCGCGCCCTATGTAGCCCTCACCCTCCAGCCTGCCTGGACGCGTATCTTGCCCCGACCCGGCCGCTGGATGCAAGTCGTCCGCGAGATCGTCTCCATCCCCATCTTCCTCACCGTGATCGGCCTTGCCTGGGTTCTGACCCGCGCTTACGGCGCCGACCTGCTCGCCGCGCAGCTCTGCATTTTCCTGCTCCTTGCCGTCGCCGGATGGTTTCTCGGTCATTGGCCGGCCAGGCGCTGGGCCACCCTTGTCGGGACGGGGATCGTCCTCTGTGCCGTTGCCATCGGTTTTGCCGCCCCGGCCGAAATGGCTACCGCGCCCATGATTTCCCAGACCTCCTCGTTGGTTCAGAACCAATGGCAACCCTGGTCGGCCGCCGCCGTCAGCCAATACACGTCACAGGGGCGCCCGGTCTTCGTCGATTTCACGGCAAGTTGGTGCCTGAGCTGCCAAGTCAATGAGCGCATTGCCCTCGACCGTCCCCAGGTCCAGCAGGCTTTTGCCAACGCCAACGTGGCGCTTCTTCGCGCCGATTGGACGCGTCACGACCCGGCCATTACCCAGGCTCTCGCCGGCCTTGGCCGCGACAGCGTCCCCGTCTACCTGCTCTATCCTCCGGGCCAGGCAGTTCCGCAGATTCTTCCCGCCGTCCTCACCCCCGGCATCGTTGTTGACGCGGTTAACAAGCTTCCCCACGGCGCGGTCGCAACTCAGGCCAGCGCGGCAGCGTCCAATTTGAAGTAAGCGCCAAAGCCATCGGGTCCCATCGTCCTTATTCACCTCAGGAGGTTGACTCTTATGGCATCTCTGATCCGATTCTCCGGTTCGCTCGCTTTCGCCGCGTTAGTTGTTCCCGCCGCTATCGCCCAGTTTCCCCAACCTGCACCGCCGAATGAATTCAATTCGCAGTACGTGCTCGCGGCGCCGGCGCCCCGCGTGGGCCGGCCGGCGCCGCAATTCACCGCGACTGACTCTCACGGCCAAACCCACACACTTTCCCAATATCACGGCAAGTATCTCGTTCTCGAATGGCACAACCAGGGCTGCCCCTACACCCGCAAGCATTACGTCTCAGGAAACATGGAGAAGCTGCAGCGCGAGTGGACCGCGAAGGGCGTGGTCTGGTTTACCGTCATCTCCTCGGCGCCGGGTGAGCAGGGCTACGTCACCGACGCCGAAGAGAACGAATACCTGCAACGCATGCACGCCGAGCCGACCGCGGTTCTTATGGACCCTGGCGGCAAGCTCGGCCGCCTCTACGATGCCAAGACCACGCCTGAAATGTACGTAATCAGCCCTGAGGGCACGCTCATTTACGAAGGCGCCATCGACAATCGTCCCACGCCCGAGGTCAGCGACATCCATGGCGCCGACAACTACGTCACCGACGCGCTGACGGAGGCCATGTCCGGCAAGCCGGTAGCCGTTCCCTACACGCGGCCCTACGGCTGCTCGGTGAAGTACGCAGGCGATTGACCGAATCTTGGCGTCCGGTTCGCAGCCGTCGCCTCAGCCCACGCTCTTACTCGCCATAATTTGTGGTGTGCTATCATGCTATCAATGAGAGGCAATGATGGCGCAGCTACTGGTTCGCAATGTCGATGACCGGCTCAAAGCCAAGCTGCAGCGCCGCGCCAAACGCAACGGCCGCAGCATGGAAGCCGAAGTCCGCGAAATCCTGGGGACGATTTTGCGCGAGGAAGAGACCCCGAAACGGAAGCTCGGGTCGGAAATCGTTGCGCTCTTTAGCGGTCAGGGCGTCTACCTTGATGAACCAATCCAGGAAATTCGTGGGATGCGCATGGAAATACCGGATTTCGAGTCATGATTCTACTCGACTCGAACGTCATCTCGGAGTTCATGGCTCACTTCCCAAATGAGCGTGTGGTTCGCTGGTTGGACGCTCAGCCGCCGTTGTCCGTCTGGACCACGTCGATCAACGTCTATGAGATTCGCTCCGGTCTTCTGGCCATGCCTGCGGGAAAGCGCCGGTCCTCAATCGAAACCAATTTCGAACAACTGCTTCGAGACCTGCTCCAGGGGCGGATTGTCCCTTTCGATACTGCATCTGCCGAAATGGCCGCAGGATTGTCAGCCGATCGCCGCAGACGAGGCCGCCCGGGCGAAGCTCGCGACACCATGATCGCCAGCATCGTCCTCGCTAACCACGCGACCCTCGCCACCCGCAACGTCCGCCATTTCGAAGACATCGCAAAGTCGGTGGTCAATCCGTGGGGAGCATGAGGACAGAGAAGAATGGAAGAAGATTCTGATATCTATTTGTTCGCGGATTGCCCGGCAGCCAGACGCGCGCGCCCGCGCTGCTTCACCTCGCCGGCCAATTCGCGCAAGGATTGCTCGGTGATCGCGCGGCCCTCCCCGCGCACCAGAAACGCCTCCGCCACATCGATCGACGCCAGCATCTCCGCCCGGACACGCTCGCGCGCTTCCCAAAGCGAAAGCGCTTCCTGCACGGCTTCTTCTTCGCGCTGGAGCCTCCCCATTCGAATAGCTTGATGGGCAAATGCTTTCTGGTCGGCTGTAAGTTCGACTTCCATGGCCTCAGCGTTGAAACTTGCAGGGCTGGTGTCAAGAACAGCGATCACGACCTCCGCGCCGTCGGATCGATCACATACCAGCCCTCGCTCAGATCGGCCCATGTAGGATTCGTTTTTTCTATCAAAGCAATCTTCTTTGCGCGAATCCATCCCTTCAACTGCTTTTCACGAGCAATTGCGTTCCGAGGGTCCATAAATCGCTCGAACCAGACGAGCCGGTTGCAATTGTAGGTTGACGAGAATCCTTCATGAGTCTTCTGCTTATGCTGGAAGACTCGCCTCAGCAGATCACCAGTCATGCCGATGTAAAGCGTGTGGCTTCGGCTCGCCACAATGTAAGTGAAATAGCACCTTTCCTCACCCATGAGCGTGAATCTACTTCATGACGATTGACGTTGGCAACAATCCCACTGTGTTGTATTGATAAACCGCTCATCAATCACAAATGCTGTCATCCTGAGCGGAGCGCAGCGGAGTCGAAGGATCTGTGGATGCTTTTCGGGTCTTAGTCTTTAATTGGCTCGGACCATTCAGATGGATAGATTCTAGAATGGCGTCAGCCGGAGGCCTTAGCGGTGAGGCTTGTCACAGAAAAAGAATCGACTTACGTCGGACGCTGTATCTATTGCGGCACAACCCAAGAGAAACTAACCGAAGAGCACATTTCCCCTTATGGTCTGAATGGGTGCATGACATTGCTCGATGCGAGCTGTCTCGATTGCAACAAGAAGATCACGAAGGTGGAGTGACACGTTCTGCGGGATATGTGGGGTGCAGCCCGAACGGAAATGGGCTACCGCACTCGCAATAAGAAGGGCCCAGATGAACTTTACCCCATTACTGCGATTCAAGGCGGCATCAAAACCGTACGCAAAGTTCAGCTCAAAGATGCCTTGAAAACAATTGAATTGCCAATCTTCAGGCCGCCTGCGGTTCTCGACGGGCGGGCCGATTCAACTATCGAATGTCTTTCCAAAGATCAGTTTGATCTGGTTGAACAGCGAAAAGTGCTTGCAAGAAGGTTGGGGGTGGACGAAGTATGCTCTCCAGAACTCGATCCGGCCAAATTCGCTCGCTTTATAGCAAAGTGTTGCTTTGGTTACGCGGTCGAACGGTATGGGATTGATGCGTTTGAATCCGTCTACGTTCGGTCGGCGATACTTGGAATCACAAATGACGTTGGCAGATGGGTCGGTTCACCGGATACGCGTGAATTCCCAGTTCGCAATACGCCAATGTCGGGCGGATTCAGGATTCTTCTGGACAACGACGTTCTGGTGCGTATTAAGCTCTTCCCGCGCTTTGACGGGGCGGAGTACGTCACTGTAGTGGGGAAAATGAAGCAACTCCATGCCGATTACCGTCTAGTCAAGGACGGGCGAGAAGCTGGGAGGGCATAATCTTAATATTAGTTTCTCAGGTTTACCATCCTCGACGCAGTTATAGACGCAAGTCACCGAAGGGCAACCGCAGGTCCTTCGACTCCGCAGGTCGCAAAAAACGTGACCTGCTCCACTCAGGATGACAACTATATCATAAATAACTGGAAACAAAATACATAATTTTATATAATGCTCTATACAAAGCATGCACAGCCACGAAGAATTAACGGCTTGCACAAAAAACCTGCACGGAATCTGCACAGAACGCATCGAAACAGGCAGAGGCGAACATGGCGTTTGTGACCGAAAAATCGGAACTCAAGCCAGGCTTGATTCTCTTCCGGCGCGGCGACGTGGGGCACCGGATGTGGTATTGCCGCATGAAGATGCCGAAGGCGGACCGCTACAAGACGGT
>JASHOY010000416.1 GCA_030038435.1 Acidobacteriaceae bacterium
TGGGTCTTGGCGGTGGGCGCCTTACCTGCGCCGCTCACGCCGCTCTTCGCATCCGCCACGATGCCACGGTCGAGATCGACGAGTTCCGCGGCTACCAGCGGCTTCAAGGGCAGAATCACCGATGTCGAATAGCAGCCCGGATTGGCAATCAGCCGCGCGCCGGAAATCTCGGCGCGATGCAGCTCGGGCATGCCGTAAACCGCCTGCGCCTGCGTGGCCGCGGCCTGCTCAGTGCCTTCATCCCTGAACGCATACACGGCGCGATTGGCCGCATCAGTCAGTCGCCAGGCTCCACTCAAATCAATTACGCGCAGCCCGCGCTTCAGCGCCTCCGGAACCCACTCGCGGGATTGCTCGTGCGGTGTGGCCAGGAACAGAACCTCCACGCCGCGCTCCAACAGCATTTCCCACGAAAACGGCTCCTGCTTCAGATCGCCGCTGCCGTTGCGGTCGGCAAGCTGGGGATGAATCTCGACGAGCGGAACCCCGCCCCGCGCCAGATCCTTAGCCTCTACGCGACCGGCAAATACCGGCGGCCTGCCCTTCAGTCGAGGATGACGCAGCAACAATCGCGCGAGCTCCGCGCCAGCGTATCCAGTTACGCCGATCACCGCCGTTTGCACTGTGTCCTTCATGCTTCCAGCATCGTCCTTAAACGGGTTTCTACTTCGTCGGCGCGCCGCACATCCGGGCAGATTACCAGCACCGTGTCGTCGCCGGCGATGGTTCCCACCACCTCCGGCCAGCCAGTGCGGTCCAGTGCCGCGGCCAGCGGCTGCGCGCCGCCCATCACGGTTCCCACCACCACCTGATTCATCGCATGCTGCACGCGCAATCCGAAGCTCTCAATCATCTCCGCCAACGACGGAGGAGCATCGTCCTCATCTCCCGCAGAGCCATTTCCTCCTTCCCTCTGGGGAAGGGAATAACCGCCGGGGCCCTTGAATAGCCGCAGTTCGTGAATATCCCGGGACAGCGTCGCCTGGGTTACGCGAAATCCCTTCCGGCGCAGCTTGCGCCGCAGCTCGTCCTGGTTGGGAACCAGGGAGCCGGAGACCAGCTCGCGGATGGCATCGAGACGCTGATGTTTCATGGCGGTGTTCATTGGATTTGGCGACAAAGCAAAGGCGCGGCCCGCAGAGCGGCAGCCGCGCTTGTATAAATATACACCCTATGTGCATATTTATACAATGCCGAGCGAACTCTTCGGCACAGTTTTTTAGTGTAAACGCTCGGCACCCGCTGCAGGCGCTTCCGGCAACAAAATTTTCCCGAATTTTTCCCCTCGCCGCCGGCTCAGGCCGCTGTCAGGTGGCCCGCCGTTTCCGCGGTTGGGGACGGCTCCGCCCGCGCCGCTGCGTAGAGATCCGCGCGCGTCAGCGGCAACCCGCTGCTTCCCTTGTCGGGACGGCTGAGCAGCGCCTGGTAAACCGCAATGGCACCGCGCCGGAACGCCGCCGCCGAACCCGCCATATAGAGCAGCCAGATGCGGTAGGTCGCCTCCGGAACCAGCCGCAGCAACTCTTCCCGGTGCGCCTTCAATCCTGTCACCCATTGCCGCAGGGTCAGTTCGTAGTGCTCGCGGAGGTTCTCCACATCGCGCACTTCAAAGCCCTGCGTCTCGGCCGCCGTCAACGTCTCCGACAGCGTCACCAGCTTGCCGTCGGGAAATACATATCGGCCCACAAACGAGTCGAGACGGATGGGCGCCAGCGGCGAGCGCGCAATGGCGTGATTCAGCATCAGTCCGCCCGGCTTCAGCAGCCGATAGGCAATTCCGAAGTAAAGCGGCAGGTTCTTCAGCCCCACGTGCTCGAACATCCCCACGCTGGCGATCTTGTCAAAAGGCTGCATCGCGCCATCCAGGTCGCGATAATCGCGCAACTCCGCAGTACAGCCGTCTTCCAGGTGGGCCAGCCGTATGCGTCGCTTTGTCGTCGCTTCCTGCTCGCGGCTCAGCGTGATTCCATGCGCATGCGCGCCACAAGCGGCCGCCTGCAATACCAGACTGCCCCATCCGCAACCGATATCGAGAAAGCGCTCCCCCGGCTGCACCCGCAGTTTCCGGCACACCAGGTCAAGCTTCTGATGCTGCGCCTGGGCGAGCGATTCGCTGGATTCGTGAAAATAGGCGCACGAATAAACCAGCGATTCGCCCAGCCACGGCTTGAAAAACGCCACCGGCTGATCGTAGTGGTAAGCGATTGATGCCCGGTCGCGGCTTCGTGAGCTCACCGCGCCATGCCGCATCCATTGCCCCAGTCCGAAGATCGCGACGGCCAGTTTCTCGGCAATCTGTCTGCGCAGCCGGCGGGGCCGGTTGAACAGGTGCTCGGCGACTGCAAACACCGAAAATAAATCCCCCTCCACATCCAGACCGCCATGAACAAATGCTTCGCCCAGCGTCAGCTCATTCGGCTTGGCCAGCAGCGTGCTCAGCGCCTCGGGATCGGCAACCACAATCGTGCACTCCGGAGCCTTACCCGGCCGCAACGACCAGCGCCTCCCATCCCACAAGCGCAGTTCGAAAGACGGTCCTTCATAGTTCTGAAACAGTTTATCGAGCCAGGCTTTTTGATTCGAATCGAAAGAATCAGCCATAGCAAATCTCCTGCTCTTGATTGTCTTTCGCGCCCTTCATCCCGTTTTACCAAATCGAAGCAGCATCCGCACGCGCTTCGCCCTCTTGTCGCTTCGTGCCTGCACACCCGCGCATTCAAAACGCAGACGTCTTCTCGATCCCCTGGCTGCCACTGGCAACCAAATGCCTGAGATGGTGCGCTGTCGAGTCGGCCTTCCGTCCTCCCAGGCCGTGTGCGAACCCCGCGCGATCCATACCCCAAATCGCGCCGTCCATAATTCAAGGATGCTCTTTTTGTTCCATCGGACGCCTTCCCTCAGTAGCGCCGATCCCGCAGTTGTCTGTCGAACGCATCCCGTAGCGGCGCTCAGCAAGCTGCAACTATACAGTTGCGCGCCGATCACGGCAGCGGATACTGCAATGCTCGGGCGCGCAATCAGGCAATGCAGCTTGCCGAATCCGGAGCCCGGTACACCTGGATATTTCCTTTCTTGAAGTCTTCTTAGGCTACGACACTCAGTATCCTGACATATCCAGCGGGCCACCGAAGGGCGAAATTCACTTTGCCGGGATTTGCCAGAGTTTAAGGGGATCGTGGCTCAGGAATTCAAGAATGGCTACCGGAATTGCGTTTTCAGCGGCATCAGTTTTCGTTCGCGCCGTCCCGCCCACCGGAGACTCGCCGCCTCGATGGCGAGCTTTTACTGCATACCAAATAAGCCCGCGAAACCTCGCGCGCCAGCTCTTCCAGCAGTTTCATCCGCATTGGAGGGTAATTCTGAAACGCCCTCCTCAGTTCCTCGATGGGCAGCATCAGCAGGGTTCCCGGCGTTTGCGCACTGAGCGTGTAGGTATGCACTCCATCGCCCAGGGCGGCGGCCAGTTCCACCAGGTCCCCGGCGCGGGTCTGTCCCAGCACCAGGCGCGAATTGAATCGCTCTGCGCGACGCACAAACTGACCCGAGATCACAACATAAAGGCCCTGGCAGGCTTCGCCCTGGTAAAAGACAAATTCACCGCTATTCATGTCGATGGTCTGCGCTGCGCCTTGCAGAAGATGTCCGGCGGCAGGAGGGCAATCCAGCAACTCCGACAGCGGGTGCGCAGCCACGGCATCCAACCTTTCGGATCTCGCCTCGGCTTGCATCGTTCTATCTCCCTGGGTGGCAACTAGCCAGGATTCGGACCGCCGGTTCTTTGCACGCTTGTCCAGCGGCTCCTGGTCCTTCGCCATTTGCTATGCCAGCTCTGCGGAAACACATGTCTCTTGCTCACATGCGGGCCCTTCGGACTCCGGCGGCACGCACAACACCGGTACGCGCGACCGCGCCAAGAGCGCAAACGCTGTCCCGTGCGCGCCCGGCTGATGGCTGACGCGCTTGACACCGGCCACCAGGATGCTGGGGTGATACTGCGCAATCGCCCTTTCGACTGCTTGCCATGGTTCGCCCTCGGCCAAAACGCATTGCACCGGCGGGCGACCGTTCTCTTTGATTCCGTACTCCCTCAGAGGATCGTCACAGGGATTCAGGATCGAGGAGGCTTCTGCTGCGGTCCGCGCATGGACCACCAGCAAGGTTCGCTCGAACACCACCGCCAGCGAATGGGCCGCAGCGACCGCGGCCGGCGTAGCCTCATTCCGCTCCAGCGCCAGCAAAACCGGCCCTCCGGGCGTGGGCCGGTGCGGGCCCGCATTCCAGTCCGCGGCCACAGCCAGCACCGGGCATGACGCACGGCGCACTACCTGTTCGGCGATGGACCCGACCACTACCGGCCCGGCTCCCTCCATGCCTCTCGTTCCCATCACCACCAGTCCCGCTTTGTACTGACGAGCCACATCCACCAGCATCTCCGCTACCGCGCCTTGTCGCACCTCGGAGTGGCTGTGAATTCCCGCTTGCAGCAGGTCACTGGCCATCCGCTCCAGCGCCATTCGCGCATCCGCGGTCAGCCCTTGTAACAGGCTCTCCGGGACTGAATCCACAGCCGCATAGTCCAGCGGATCCACCCCGTGCGCCAACACCACTCGCGCTCCGTAAGCCGTAGCCAACTTGCGCACATACTCCAGGGCCGCCCCGCATTCGCCGGCCAGATCTGTTGCGACTACGATCGTCTTCAATCCAGCTGAAAAACCCATGACTCCTCCGCGCGCCTGATCTGCTTCTGACTCATCTGTCCATTGGCATTTGAGTCTGCGCCTTACGACTGCGAGGGGCAGTGACATCATTCACCCCCGCATGTGACCTAAGTCACCTTCGAAACCTCCAACGGCAAGGGCGTCTGCTCTTCATGAAACGGGTTGGCCAAATCGGGTAAAATCGGACGGCCGGCACCACCTCAATGGAGAGGAATCCCTTGTCCAATTACACTAAAACTCCTGTTTATGCAGCAGCGTTGATGTCACTCTTGCTGGCCGCACTCCCCGCTCGCTCGCAGCCGGCGCCCTCGGCTGAGCGCGCGTCTCTGGTCGACCCGTTTCTGGGCGCCTCCGGCGGCGGCAATGTCTTTCCCGGCCCAGCCATGCCCTTCGGCGAGATCAAGCCCGGCCCGGACATGGACGTCGGCCCCGGCCAGTCGCAGCACGCAGGCTGGTGGGCCACCGGCAACATCCAGGGCTTCAGCCAGACTCACGTCAGCGGCACCGGCGGAGGCGCCAAATACGGAAACATCCTGGTGACCGCCACCACCGGCCAGCAGAATCCCTCCGATTCCGAATCGCCTCGCGCCAATGAGCACGCCTCCGTCGGCCTTTACTCGGTCACCCTGGCCCGCTACGGCATCGGCGTCGAGATCACCGCAGCCCGCCGCGCCGCTATCTACCGCTTCACCTTTCCCCAGGGCCACCGCGACAACCTGCTCTTCGACGTCAACCACTGCCTCATCTCCGGCCTGCGCACCCACGAGAATCAGATCCCCGTCTCCTCCACAGTTCAGATCCTTTCGCCCACAGAGATCGCCGGATCCACCACCGTCAAAGGCGGCTGGAACAAGCAGCCCGTCCCCTACACGGTCTATTTCTACGCAGTCGCCGACACGCCGGCTGCGTCCTGGGGAACCTGGACGGGAAGTCAAATCACTTCCAACAGCCGCCAGGTCAATGGAATCTCAACCACTCCCGCCGGCGCCTGGCTCACTTTCGCCCCAAAAGCAAACCGCCCCGTGCTGATGAAGATTGCCATCTCCTTCGTCAGCATTGACCAGGCCCGCCGCTCTCTCGCCGCGGAAATCCCCGCCTTCGACTTTTCCCGCGTCCACGCCCAAGCCCTCGCCGCTTGGAACCAGGCCCTCAGCACCATCGACATTTACGGCGAAACCCCTGAGCAGGCGCAGACCTTTTACACCGCGCTCTACCACACCATGCTCATGCCCACCGACCGCACCGGCGACAACCCGCTGTGGCAATCCGCCGAACCCTACTACGACGACTACTACGCCATCTGGGACATATTCCGCACCTCCGGCCCTTTGCTCACGCTCATCGCACCGGAGCGCCAGGCCGCCATCGTCCGCGCTCTCGTCGATCTCTACCGCCATGAAGGCTGGCTTCCCGACGCCCGTAGCGGCAACTACAACGGCCGTACCCAGGGCGGCAGCAACGCCGAATTTCTGCTTACCGACGCCTATGTCAAGGGCCTGCCCGGCATCGACTGGAAGACCGCGCTGGCCGCCGAAATCCACGACGCCGAAGTTTCTCCTGCCGACCACTTCAAAGAGGGCCGCGGCGGCCTGCCCGACTGGCACAAGCTCGGCTACGTGTCCATTGAAGGATCGGATCGCCCCGGCTCCGTCTCCATGGAGTATGCCGCTGACGACTTCGAAATCGCCCTGCTCGCCAAAGGCCTTGGCGACACGGCCGACTATGAAAAATACCTCGCCCGTTCCGCCAATTGGAAGAATCTCTGGGACGCGACCTTCTCCGCCGGCGGATTCACCGGCTTCATCCGCCCGCGCCATCGCGACGGCGCCTGGCTCACACCCTTCACCGCCATGGACCACTGCACCTGGGGCGGCGACACCTTCTACGAAGGCAACTCCTGGACCTACTCCTTCTTTGTCCCGCAAAACGTCGCCGGACTGATCCGCGCCATGGGCGGCCCTCAAACTTTCGTCCGCCGCCTTGATGCCTTTTTCGCCGTCCCCGGCCGCTACGACGTGGGCAACGAACCCGGCTTCCTCACGCCCTATCTCTACAACTGGGCGGGCCGTCCCGACAAAACCGACGAGCACATCCGCCAAATTATCGCCGCCAGCTACCACGCCGGTCCCGACGGCCTGCCCGGCAACGACGATTCCGGCGCCATGTCCTCCTGGTACATCTTCGGCCAGATCGGCATCTTCCCCAACGCCGGCCAGCCGGTTTACCTGATCGGCAGCCCGGCTTATCCGCGCACCGTCCTCCACCTCGCGGGCGGGAAAGACTTCATTATTGAAGCCCGCAATCTGTCGCCGGCGAATATCTATGTGACCGCGGCGAGCCTCGACGGCAAGCCGCTCGATCGCGACTGGCTCCGCCACAGCGAAATCATCTCTGGCGGCCGCCTGGTGCTGACCATGAGCAGCGCACCGGGCAACTGGGGCCGGAGCGATCTGCCGCCCTCCACGCCCGCGCCGCGATGAACCAGCGGCAAAGAGCCGAAACCAAGCGTGGGGCGGGATGAAGAATTACGAATCGATTCGCCCAGGAAGAGTCCTCGACTGCGGACAAGGGGGAAACCTCCGCATTGCCGGCGATAGGCAAGCAATTGCGAGTTCACCTCTGTTCGCACCCCTTCAGCGCTCTGTCATGCAGACCTTGAACACGGTGAAGGGGAAGGATTTGCGGCTGCCCTTTGAGCTCCAAACTGGCAAACTTCCCAGTAGCCAACCAACCGGCAACAGCCCCTATTCAGGTGGTAGATTAGGCATAAGCCTAAAGATGGTGCGGTCACTTCCCCAACGAGCAACAGGATGACCAAAAACAAATCTGGCGCTGCCAAAAAATCTGCCCCGGCCGCTACGGGTTCCGATCAAGAGAAAGTAGAGGAGACGCCTTTCGAGGCGATTGCAAGCATCTGCGCGGTTCTGGTTGTGTTGCTCTTCGCCCAGACGCTCATCGCGCAGAACTTCGTGATCCCGTCCGGTTCGATGGAAAACACGCTGCTCGTAGGCGATCACCTGGTCGTCGACCAAATCACGCTGGCGCCGCCCGCTTCGTGGATGCCGCTCATAAGGTACCGCGAACCGAGACGCGGCGATATTGTGGTGTTCCGTAAGCCCGTGTATCAGCCCGGGATTGATGCACCTGGCGCCGATGGGACTCCGCACTACACAACCCTGGTTAAAAGATTGATTGGCCTGCCGGGCGATCATATCCATCTACGCAACGGCATGGTGATCGTGAATGGCGTGGCGCAGTCGCAGCCCTACGCTCAGCCCACTACGCCGGAAAACTTTAGTGAGTTCCTCGATGACTTTCCTTCGGTGCCCCCCGGCGATATTCAGGAGACGGCCGAATCCTGGGATGTGGCTTTTCCCAAGTACATTCAGAACGGCGACCTGGTAGTGCCGCCCGGCCACTACTTCATGATGGGCGACAATCGCCACAACAGTCTCGATTCGCGTTTCTGGGGATTTGTTCCGCGCGCCAACATCATCGGGCGCCCCCTTTTCAACTACTGGTCCTTCAAAGCCTCCGAAGAAGAGTACGGCCAGACCGGCGTCGGCCATAAATTCGCATGGATGTTCCACGTCGCGACTCATTTCTTCACCGATACGCGCTGGTCGCGCACTTTCCACGTCTTTCATTGAACCGGAACTGTAGAATCCCCACGCGATCATGGTGCGCTTCGGTCGTATCACCGGCTATGTGGACATTGAGCGTTTGTGGAATCACGGAGTGCGCTAAAGGCAAGCGCAGTCAGGCATGGCGCCTGGCGTCAACCGAGGCCATGGAAAAGCAACAGCAGATCCCTCCTTCGTCGGGATGACAACCAGGTGGGTGGGGGGATGGTTGTGGATAGCCAGACATTTTCAGCGCAGATCCCTCCTGCAGTCGGGATGACAACCGCAGTTTTCGGGATACGGCGGTATCTCCGGCAAACCGGATTAAGTTAGCACCACCCGCCTCCGAATGGAAATGGCCCGCCAATTGCTTATCCAAAGATTGGGCAGCAAGATCGAAAGCGAGGACCAACAATGGGCATCTTCCTTCACGCGGCGGCAATCGAGCCTTTCATCGGCCTGTTTTTATTGGGCAAGCTGGCACTGGGAGGGTACTGCATGTTCACCGATGCCCGAAGCCACGCCGCGGCTTCGAACCAGCATCTATGTAAATAGTTCCTCCCGACCGGAAAGTCTTTCCGGTTATGTGGGCTCTTTCCCGGAGGTTTTCATGTTCACGCTCACGACCATGGCCAGCTCTCGCCGCCAGGACCTCGATGGCAACGCCGAACTCGTAGGCCTCGATTGCTTCATCACCATCGTCCCAGACGCGTGGCAATCGAATCGGAATGCGGCCGGGCATAGCGCCGCTTGCAACCCGATTGTGACCGATTACTCAAACAATTCCATAGACCACCAGAATTACGACTACGAGTAGTTCGCGGCACGGGATCGCCGCCAGCGTTCACCGGGATTGTCGCCGCCGCCTCATGACCCCGTGCCCGCGCAGCACAGGCCCAGCGCGGTGAGTAGCATGTCGGTCCTTTGGCGGATCATCGCAAAGGTCTGCTCCACTCTGGCAACGATTTCCGCCGGGGCCACCGGCCCGAGGTCCTCGATCTCCCACACCTCAATCCGTTGCCGGACCGGCTCCAGCCAATCCTGGCAAAAACGTTGGTGTTCGGCTTCCATGAATACAACGACATCGCTGGCCCGCACTCCTGCCGCCGTGGTGCGTTGCCAGTGCGACGCGGCATGAGAACTCAGGCCATATTTGTTCAAAAGGTAAGCCGCGTAGGGCGCGATCGGAGCCGCTGCATTCACTCCTGCTGCAATGCCGCTGGATACGACCTCTGTTCCGGGAGCGCACTTCGAAACGCAATACGCCTCAGCCAGGCGGCTGCGATAGATATTGCCGGTGCAGATGAAATGGATTCTCATGCAAGATACGGGAACAGGATCGCATAACGCCCTCGCGTCATTTGGCGAATGAGTTTCATAACGGTATTGCGCAGCTCAAGCTATAATCCGGCGATATGAAACCTTTCCGGCTTGCCGCTTCCCTTGGCGCTCTCATTTTGTTCCTTTGCATCCCGGACTCTCTGCACGCGAAAAAGCGCCTTTCCGACTATGTCAAGCGCATCCACATCTATCAGACGCACTGGCACCACAACTCTTGGGGATTTCATGCCTTCGGGCGTGCGAACCTGTTTGACGAACGGGGGGTTCCGCACGGCGTGGAATTTACATACGACTGCGAGGATCACCTGATGGTGTCGGTCGGCAAGGAAGCTTATCCGGCGATGTGGAAGAAAAAGGCCAGTCAATCGACGTAGTGTTTGGTGAGATTGGCGCGAAGCCGAACAAGTTCCACGACTGCGAGTTCAAGATCTCCGAAGAGCAGTTTGTCTATTACGGCCATCGGAGAGGACTGGGAACGGAGTCGGCGCGGGAGTTTTTGGCGACGCACAGGGATCAGGCACCGAGCGCAGGCGCGGCTACGCAAGCCGATGTTCCCGTTTCAGCCAACGCCCCTAGCTCTTTCTGACACTCTTTCGACGCCGGTAACAGCACCGGGGCTTCCGTCCTTCGCCGGCAATTGAACAGTAGAGCCTCCCGGCCCCCATCCACAAACACGAAGGGCCTGACGTCAAGCCAGGCCCTGCTAAGAAAAATCGTGTTGCTTACGCTTACCTGTTGTTGATCTTCGAGAGCAGGCGCAGCATCTCGAGATATAGCCACACCAGCGTCACCATGATGCCGAAGGCGCCGTACCACTCCATGTACTTAGGCGCACCGTAGGTCACGCCCTGCTCGATGAAGTCGAAATCCAGCACCAGGTTCAGCGCGGCAATGGCCACAATAAACAGGCTGAAGCCGATTCCAATGGGACCCGATCCGTTCAGCGTTGCGAAAATCGGTGTGTGGATGAAGAAGCCGAGAATCATCTCCACGAAGTAGAACAGCATGATGCCGCCCGTTGCCGCCAGCACGCCGATCATGAACTTCTTGGTCACCTTGATAATGTGGGCTTTGTAGAGGAACAGCATCACGAACAGGGTGGTGAAGCTCAGCCCCACCGCCTCAAAAGCAATACCCGGGTATCGGACCTCAAAGACCGCCGAGATGCCGCCCAGCGCCAGCCCCTCGAAGAGCGCATAAAGCGGCGCGCATACCGGCGCCCATTCCTTTTTGAAGATGGTCGCGAAGGCCACGATCATGCCGCCGAAGAGGCCCAGCATCATCAGGCCGGAAACCGCGCTGACGTCGTGGGAAGTGAGGAAGAGGCGCCAGGTCCACGTCGCTGTGGCCAGGGCGCACAGCAGCAGAATCGCCGTCTTGTTCACGGTTCCGCTCAGAGTCATGCGGTTGGCCGCATCAATTGCGCCGCCAAAACCGCTGCCCGCCATGTCTCGGAAAGTGTTTGAGCCCAAGGCGGGGTTCGAAGTCTTCATCAATGCCATTTTTTTGATCTCCATGCTCCGGACCGGAACTTTCCTGGCGAGCGAACCGGAGGAATTTGAGCCGCTGATTCAATTTTATAGCTTTTTGCAAGCCGGCGCCGCTCGGCTGGCCGCGATGCGCGCTCGGCGCCGGCGCCCCTCGAGCGGCTATACATCCGACCGGCCCATGCGCTACCCTTGCGGGTTATGAAAATCATGCGTAACTGCTCCACCAAAGCCATTTATGCCTTCGTGTACGCGACTATGCTGCCCGCGCTCCTGGCCACGGGTCAAGCCGGCGCCCAGGCACCCCTGCCCGATTCACCCGCCATTGAAGCCCAAGCCCATGCCATGCTCTCGAAACTCACGCTCGAGCAGAAAATCGCGCTGCTCGGCGGCGAGGATGGCATGTACACCCACCCCATGCCGTCCATCGATCTGCCCCGCTTCAAAATGTCTGATGCATCCGTAGGCGTGCGCACCTGGGGCCCGACCACCGCCTACGCCGGCGGCGTCGCCCTCGCCGCCACGTGGGACCCGGCCTTTGCCCACGAGCTCGGCCAGAGTCTGGGCAAAGACGCCCGCGCCCGCGGGGTTAATTTTCTGCTTGGCCCGGGCGTAAACATTGCCCGCGCACCGGTTGGCGGCCGCAACTTCGAATACCTCTCTGAAGACCCGTTTCTCAACGCCTCCCTCGACGTTCCTTATATTGAAGGTGTGCAGTCGCAGGGGGTGGTTGCCACCGTCAAGCATTACGCCCTCAACAACGAAGAGTACAACCGCCATAACGCCAGCTCAGACATCGACGAGCGCACCATGCGCGAAATCTATCTCCCCGCCTTTGAAGCCGCGGTAACCAAGGGCCACGTCGATGCGGTCATGAACTCCTACAACCTGGTCAACGGCGTCCACGCCACCCAAAACCACTTCCTCAATATCGAAGTGCTCAAAAACGACTGGGGCTTCAAGGGCATTCTCATGTCCGACTGGGGCGCCACCTACGACGGCGTCGCCTCTGCCAACAACGGCCTCGATCTCGAGATGCCCAGCCCTGAATTCATGAACGAGCAGACGCTGGTCCCCGCCGTTAAAGACGGCCGCGTCTCCGAATCCACCATCGATGACAAGGTCCTCCGCCTCCTGCGTGTCGAGCTCCGTTACGGGTGGACCAGGCGCCCACAACTCGATCCCGCCGATTCCACCTATTCCGTGGCTGATCGCGCCATCGCTTTGCAGGGCGCGCTGGAGAGCATCACCCTGCTCAAGAACCAGGGCCATCTTCTGCCGCTCGACCCCGCCAAAATCAAAACCATCGCCATCGTCGGTCCCGACGCGTGGCCCGCGGTCACAGGTGGTGGAGGCTCATCCTATGCCACGCCTTTTGCCGCAGTCAGTACCGTGACCGGCATCGCCAACTTCCTCGGCCCCAATGTCCACGTTCTCTACAGCCGTGGCCTTCCCCCGATGCAGGACGTCCTGCGCCAGACACAATGGCAAGGCGGTGTAAAGATCGAAACCTTCCCCAGCGCCGACTTTTCCGGGACACCGGAGACCGCCACCCGTCCGGACGTCGCCGACTGGCGGCAGGTGCAATGGCAGCCCGAAGGCAAGTCCCCGCGGAGCATTCGCTACACAGCCACCTTCAAAGCCGGCGCGGCCGGCAATTATCTGCTGATCGCAGCCGCCGCGGGCCGCGACACGTTCAAAGTCATGGCGGATGGCAGGCAGGTCCTGGAAGAGGGAAATTCTGAAGGCCAGGTGCCGCAATCCGCCACACTCGAGTTGAGCGCCAGCCAGAACGTGCAGATCGTCGCTGACTACGTTCCCTACGCCGCAGGCACGCGTTTCGGCCTGGGCATGGCGTACGAGCCCGATCTGGTTTCAGCCGACGCTAAAAAATTCGCCTCCATCGCCGACGCCGTCGTGGTTTGCGCAGGCTTTGACCCCGAGACCGAAGGCGAGGGCCACGACCGCACCTTCAAGCTGCCCTGGGGACAGGACGCTCTCATCGAAGCCATGGCCGCCGCCAATCCTCACACCATCGTCACCCTCACCGGCGGCGGAGGCATGGAGACCGCGCCATGGTTGGACAAGGTTCCCGTGCTCCTGCACACCTGGTATCCCGGCCAGGAAGGCGGCACAGCCGTGGCCGAAATTCTCTTCGGCAAGCACGATCCCGAAGGCAAGTTACCGGTCACCTTTGACCGTAGCTGGCCCGACAGCGCCTCGTATGCCTGGTATTACCCCAAGGGCCCCGACACCACGCTCCATGAGACCGGCCCCAATGGCCAGCCCATCGACTACACCATCCAGCATGTCAAGTACGGTGACAAGCTCATGGTCGGTTATCGTTACTGGACCACGATGCATAAGGAGCCGCTGTTTCCTTTCGGCTTCGGCCTCAGCTATACCACCTTCCGCTTCTCCAACCTGCACGTGCCCGCAAGCGCAACCCGCGGCGCCGAAGTCCCCGTCAGCTTCGACGTCACCAATACCGGCAAAGTGGACGGAGCCGAAGTGGCTCAGCTTTACGTCTCCGATCCGTCCGCTAAGGTTGACCGCCCGGAGCGCGCGTTAAAGGGCTTTGAAAAAGTACGCCTCGCTCCCGGCGAAACCAAACACGTAACGCTCACTCTCGACGCGCGTTCCTTCAGCTACTGGGACGACTCCGCCCAGCAGTGGGCCATCGATCCCGGCAAATTCATCATTCGCGTAGGCGACTCCAGCGAAAATACGCCGCTGAATGCAACCCTGACGATGAAGTGATTTGAACGAAGGAGATGGAGTGCGACGGACGAGAACCGGCGCACATTGGGCTCTCGGCATGCGCGCCGCCGCACTCACCCGGCTCGCATCCAGCGTCAGCGGCGCCGTCAGCACGATCTGAAACTGCCACCCCGAGTCGACTCCCACTGCGCTAAAAGTTCAGCGTGGCTTAAGCATTCTCTCCAGGCTTCAATCTTTCTGCTGGAGGAGGAGCTTTTCCGCCTGCGCAAAATCAAATTTGTCG
This sequence comes from Acidobacteriaceae bacterium, assembly GCA_030038435.1. Lineage (GTDB taxonomy): Bacteria > Acidobacteriota > Terriglobia > Terriglobales > Acidobacteriaceae > Telmatobacter. The sequence continues at coordinate 14,174 of JASHOY010000416.1, forward strand.
GGCATGCGTTTGAACTTCCACTTCACGTCGTCTTCCTGATCAGAGATCGACTTGAACAGCAGCGCGTGACCCCGGATATGAACGTGCGTCTTCACAATTTGCCATATGCCCGGGGCAAGCTGCTCCCGCTCTACTGAAAATGTTCCTCCCGATTGCAGATTCCCGAAAATCCCGAAGAAGAACTTCACATTGTGTATGAGCGTTCCTTTCAGCCTGGCAATGCGATGTTGCGCATCGTCCACCGTCATCTCGCCCGCCATCGCCGCAAACACGCGCGCCTGCCAGCTCGGAGGGGTGAAACTCGGATTGGGCTTGAAGTGATATACCGTCTCGCCGTTGTGCGTTTCGCCCTTCGTCCAGATAAATGCCTGCGGGAGCAGGCGCAGCATCTGTGCCGCCTGCTGGTCGTCATGCTGTCCACTTTTGCGCGCCTTGGCCTGCGCCGTGGGATCGTTGATAAACGCATCCATCGCTTCGCGCTGCTGCTGCTTGGCAATTTTCTGGCCATTCTTGTCGATTACGCATTTCAGGCCGCCCTGCGAGGTCTGCGCTACCCACTGTTCCACGCTGTTGCCCGGCTGAAGGTCCACTTCGTAGTAGAGCCAGTGGGTGTGATCCTGCGCGTCGGCGCGCAATTCCGTGTTCACGGCTAACTGTACGGCTTGTTCTACGGTCTGAGCATTACCTGCGACGCAGAGCAGGAGCGCCGCTGCTCCCAAAAGCCATTTACCCGGTTTCAGCATCATTTCCTTTCCGTTTTGCCCAAGCGACCGGTAAAACGTCCCTCAAGCCCAGGGAATGCTGCACAAACTTGGATGCGTTTTTTAGCTCAAAGGGAGAGGCCGCTGCGCACACCCGGATGCAGCTAATTCCTACATGGTGCGCCACTTCGCTGCTCGTTTCTCGAGGAACGAGCCGGTAGCGCTACACGGGGGGGAATGCCGGCGCCATTGGCGGGGGCGCGGCAACACAAAAACGGGTCCCTTTGATATGCCTATGGCTAACGCGCCAGGGGCAGGGTGAAGTGGAAGCGGCTGCCTTTGCCCAGCTCACTTTCGGCCCACATTCGCCCCCCGTGCTGCTCCACGATCCGGCGACACAGCGCCAACCCAAGCCCGGTTCCACCCAGTGGCCGCGAATCCGACGCATCTCCCTGCTGGAACCGGTCGAAGATACGCTCCAGCTTTTCGGCAGCGACACCATGCCCCTCATCCTCGATGAGGAACGAAATGGCATTCTCTGCCGCAGTCCCTGTTTTTTCCCCGATGGTTCTCCGGGCGGCAAGCTTCACTGTGGTTCCCTGGGGAGAAAACTTGATCGCATTCGTTACCAGTTCGCTCAGCACCTTGAGCACGCGTTGTTCATCGGCATAGACCGCGCCTTCGGCTTCTTCAATTGTCATTCGAATGCGCGCTTTGGAGGCAGCATCCTGTTCCCCGTCCACGGTCTGCCGCAACAGGTGCGCCGCATCAACATTCTTCCGATGCAATTCCAACTGGCCGTGCTCAACATTATTGAAATCGACAATGTCGTTAACCAGGCGCACCAGGCGGTCGCAGCTTGTCAATGCCATCTCCAGCATCTGCCGCTGTCTCTCCGGCTGTACGTCGAGCGTGCCCGAGCCAAGCAATCCCAGTGACGCCCGCAGCGACGTCAACGGGGTGCGCAGCTCGTGGCTTACAGTGGACATGAACTCATCCTTCATTCTTTCCAGGCGGCGTCTCTCGGTCACGTCCTGAAATGCCACCACAATGCCGGAAATCCGTCCATCCTCCATCAACGGATTGGCGCTGTACTCGACCGGAATTGCCGTGTTGTCGCGCCGCCAGAAGATTTCGTTTTGAAGTCGTGC
>JASHOY010000417.1 GCA_030038435.1 Acidobacteriaceae bacterium
GAGTTTCACAAACGGTTTCAGGAGGAGCATCCGATCAGCCTGCACGAACTGCTGTATCCGGTGATGCAGGGGTACGACTCGGTGGCGCTGGAGTGCGACGTGGAGCTGGGGGGCACGGATCAGCGCTTCAATTTGGGCTGCGGGCGCGAGTTGCAGCGGCACTACGGGCAGAAGCCGCAGATCATCCTGATGACGCCGATTCTGGAGGGGCTGGACGGCGTGCAGAAGATGTCGAAGTCTCTGGGGAATGCGATCGGGATCAATGAGCCGGCGGGCGAGATGTATGGGAAGCTGATGTCGATCAGCGACGAGCTGATGTGGAAGTATTTTTTCTTGCTGACGGACTTTTCCGGTTCGAAGATTGAGACGTGGAAAGCTGAAACCGCCTCCGGACAAACGCACCCGATGGCGATGAAGAAGTTCCTTGCGCAGACGATTACGGCCGATTTTCATGGAGCCGCAGCGGCTGACGAGGCCGATAAAAACTGGGCGCGGATGTTTCAGCAGAAGGAGACGGCCGAGGACCTGGAAGAGGTCAGCGTGGCGTTTGCGGATGTGGCGGGGCCGGAGCCAAATCAGATCAAGCTGCCCAAGCTGCTGGCGCAGATCGGACTGGCTGCCAGCGTAGCCGAGGGCTACCGCAAAATCGCTGAAAAGGCCGTCAAGCTCGATGGGAAAACTGCGACTGGCTTTTTCCCTGTCCTCGGAGCGCTACCCGCGCGGGTTGTGGTGCGGCTGGGGAAGCGGGCCAAGGTGGCGGTGATCCAGTAGAGAAAGGCGAGGAAACTCAGGCGGACTTCTCGCGGCGCTTCTTGATGTCTTCCACAATTTGGCGGACGGTGAAGCCACTCTGCCATGTACGCCGGTCTCGCGTAAAGTCGCCAGTTCCGGGACGGTATACACGCAGAAAGCGCGCGAAGCCGTCTGCGCCCAGTTCACGCTGGAGAATCTCCATTGCGCGTTGGTTGAGCTGTTCGTCGGACATTTCGTCGATGGAGCTTTGTGTTTCGCGATTCATGGCATAGACTTCTTCATCCAGTTTACCGGATTTTCGACTCGCACTGCGGGCGTACCCAATCCGCGGTGGACTTGACGAATGAACCGATCATCTGTGGTGAGCAGGACGTCGACGGAAGCTTGTTCCGCGCACGCCAAATGCAGTGCGTCGAAAGCGCCGTAACCGAGTTTCTCGAGAATCTCGGCACGATGAAATGCGGTTTCGCTAAGAACGATCCGTTCCGAAGCCGCATGCAGAAGCTGAAACGTCCTGGAACGTGTGTTGCTGTCGGGGTTATTCAGGATTTCCGCTTCAATGACTTCGCTCGAAACCCATTTTGCCCTTTCCCGAAATACAAGTGCGAAGAATTCTTCAACGGCTTGTGCTTCAAGGCTGATTCGAGCATGACTCGCCTGATCGAACAGACCGGTGAGAGCACAGGTGTCGAGATAAGCCCTTGCGGTTTTTGCCATTGTTTTTCATGCTATTCCGTGTCGGGCGTGAAGCGCATAATGGCCAAGCGTGATGGCCTATATAACCGAGCCGAACCCGGCGATGATCAGTTGACTTATTCCTGCGCGGATTCCATGTCGGGCTCGGTCCAGAGCAGGACGGCTTGCGGCAGTGTCACATAGAGGAAGAGGGTCGCCATCAACAGGATGAACGTGAGTTGCACAAGAAACTCGCGCAGAGGTAGTGATATAGGCCCGGCGGTCGGTACGCCGAATGAGCCGGCAAAAAGCGAGGCCATGATACCGAATCCCACGAAAGGATATGCCCTGGAGATCGAATGCTCGCGGCGATGTCTCTCGCGTTCGTCGCCCCGGGCGCGGAGATCGCCGCTGAGTCCGGTCAGGACCATTATGAGGACCAGGCTGAAAAACATGCACCCGGCAATGGCCCATGCACCGGTGGCTTCTTGCGGGCCGGCGCTCGGGTTCATTTTGGGGTTAAGGAAGCACCAAACCAGATCCGACAGTGCAAACACGGAATAACAGAGCGCGACAAACAGGCGGCGGCGTGAACGGGATTCGAAGTGGATGCGAAAATTTCCAACGGCAAGTTCGGTTTTCATGGTTGCTCCCTTTCCCGAGATCCGCTGCTCGCGTAGACCTGCTGGCTCAGCGGCTTGAGCGGTTGGGTTGAGAAGATGGCTTCGACGGGCAGAGCGAAATATTCGGCGAACTGGAAGGCCAGCTTGAGGCTGGGACCATATTCGCCTCGCTCGAGAAAGCCTATGGTCTGATAGTTCACTCCGACCGCATCGGCAAGCTGTTGACGGCTGATGCCGCGCTCGGCGCGCAAGACAGCAATGCGGTTGTAGAGGCCGCTTTCACCGGGCGGTTTTCCGTTTTCCTGCATGACGGTATATTATGTCTAAACAATAATAATGTCAATATTAAAAACGATATGGTGGATTTTTATATGAGGACATTTACTGACGCCCTGCCAATCTTGACGCGCTCAACGGTCCATACAGAGTTACGAATCCGAGGTCGGCGGCAACCGCGCTACCCCATTGGACGACCCCGCATCAGAGGGATTCTGAGAGGCGATTCGGCTGGGAAGAGCCGGCTTTTTTGCCTCTCTATGTCGGAGAGGAAGGACAAAATGGCAGAGATCCATCGAGAGAATTCCAGCCGGGTATTTGGGTATTTTTCTTCGGAACGGAGCGCGGAAGCTGCGCTGCGTGATTTGCACGCCGCAGGATTCACGGGCAGCCAGATCGGAGTTGCGTGCCATGAGGAGCCCGCCATCACGGTAAAAAAGCCGGAGCCAGGGTTCTGGCATCGTACGCAAACCTTGTTCGGTGGCGGATCGAATCCGCAGGCGGTGCGAACCGGCAGCGTGCAGCCATTGAGTACTGGCCAAGTGGCCGGTCCGGAGACTGCCAGGCACTCGAGCCTGGATGCAGGCGATTTTCACAGTACGCTGACCGGGCTCAACTTGCCCGATGGACGGGCGCGCCACTTTAGCGACAAGTTCAGTCGAGAGAAGGAAGGTGTCCTGGTGACGGTAGTTGCAGGCAGCCGAAGTAGCGAGGCTGAAGCCATCCTGAGGAACAACGGCGGCGATATGGGCATGGGGATCGATGAGACGGCAAGCGGAAGGTTGAGAAAGGCGAGTTGATTCTCGGGCGCGATGGGAGTGATTCGAGCATCATTCCCAGGTCCGAAAAATAGGGACCTGGGACAGCCAGCGGTCTTATGCGCGGCTAATTACGGAATCGGGTACTCATTGCAGAGTAGGCGCGTCGCGGGTTCGTCCTCCACGATTGCGGGGTAGCGGGGGAGCGGGTCTTTGAAGTAGTTGTCGGTGGCGTCGTCGTTGAGAGATGAGACTTCGCCGACCAGGCAATCACCCTCGACTGCATAAAAGGTGTGATAGAGGCGCGGGGTCAGGGTGATGGATTCTCCCGGGCCCAGAGTGGTGGTCGCTCCAGGATCCAGACGGCGCTCGATTCCGTCGCAGAAGACGGAGATGGGCGTGGAGGCGAAGCCGCCGCCCTCGTCCGAGTTGTAAAGCTGCAAGGCGAGCCGGCCTGTTCCCTTGCCGCCACGATTGATGATGTCTTCGGTTTTCGAGATGTGGTAATGGGAGGGCGTGACCTGGCCTTCGCGAACAAACATGATTTTTTCGGCATAAATCTTGGCGGGCCGGGGGCTGGCCGGCGATCCGTTGCGCAGCGTGAAGAGGGTGAGGCCGACGGAATGAAAGTTGCCGGAGTGAAAATCGGTGACGTCCCAGCCCAGGCGTACGCTGCGCAGTTCTGCTGCATCGCTGCCGTGACGGCGCCAGTCTTCCGGTGACCAGTGGGCGAATGGCGGCAGTAGAAAGCCGTTGCTCACGAAGAATGCATCGGCCTCCTCGATATAACGATTGATTTCAGATCGCTTCATGGAACTTGTCTCACAGCACAGGTCTTACTTCTTCATCCGGCGAGTGCGAAAGCGCGCGCGGATTCGAGCAGCTTGGCTACGGATTCCTTGGAGCAGGATTCGGTGTAGATGCGCAGCAGCGGCTCAGTGCCGCTGGAACGCAGTAGCAGCCAGGTTTCGGCGGCGTTTGGTTTTGATTTTGCTTCGGGATTGTCGAGGTAGAACTTTACGCCGTCGAGGGTTTCCGTGCGCAGCACCGGCATGCCGGCGAAGATGGAGTCGCCGGGTTGGAGCGCTTGGGCGCGGACGTTGACGGAGTTCTTCTGTTCGTCGGGGATGTGCAAATCGATGCGCCCGTATTGATGCTCGCCGTATTCGGACTGAAGATCGGCGACGAGCTGGCCGAGGGTTTTGCCCTCTTCGGCCATCACGTTGGCCAGCAGCAGCGAGTTGAGCAACCCGTCACGCTCGGGCAGGTGGCGCTGGAAGCCTATGCCGCCGGACTCTTCGCCACCCATCACGATTTCGCGCTCCAGCATGTAATCGCAGACGAATTTAAAGCCGATGCCGTGTTCGATGAGCTGACGGCCGTGTTGGGCGGCGATGCGGTCGAGCATCTTGGTGGTGTTAAAGGCGCGGGTAACGGCGCCAGGCCAACCTTTGCGGCGCAGCACCCAACTGAGCAGGACGGAATAGATTTTGTGCGGATCAACAAAGTTGCCGTGTTCGTCAGTGGCGCCAATGCGGTCGGCATCGCCGTCGGTACAAAGGCCGGCGTGACAGTGGTTCGCCACTACGGCCTCGCCTAAGGCCCTGATGTGAGGCTCAATCGGCTCGGGATTGATGCCGGGAAAGAGTGGGTCGGGGTTGGTGCGGATGGCGATGTGGTCGACGCCCAGCGACGAGAAGATGTCAGAAAGGATGGTGCCGCCGGCGCCATACATCGAGTCGGTGCAGAACTTCATACCGGAGCGGGCGATGAGGTCGAGGTCGGCGAAACTCTTGATCGCTTTGAGATAGGTGGGAAGGAAATCTACTTCAGTGATGGGCGCGGGGATGGCGGGGCGAATGGCAGGCTTGCCGAGTTGGGATTCAATTTCGGCCATGATAGAAGGTTTGCCGGAACCGCCGTACCAGGCCTTGTATTTTACGCCGTTCCACTGCGGGGGATTGTGCGACGAGGTGATCATGATGCCGCCGGCGGCGCCGCGCTCGCGAACGCCGAAGCTGAGCGCGGGAGTGGGCGTGACAGACTGGGCGAGCATGACCGGGATGCCGGTGGCGGCGGCGACTTCAGCACAGGCGCGGGCGAAAGCCTTGGAGCCGAAACGAGTGTCGTAGGCGATGCACAGTCCCCTGGCGGGATCCTCTTTGGCGTGAACGTAGCTGGCGATGGCTTCGGCGGCGGCGCGCACATTGGCGAAGGTGAAGTCGTCGGCGATGACGGCGCGCCAGCCGTCGGTGCCGAACTTGATCGCGGGATGAGACATAGACGGGCCTGCAATCTCCTTGGATGCAGTGTAATCAATCGCGTGGGAGTATGCGGCGGACCATCCGCCTGGAGAGTTTCCGGTCGGAGCGTGGGCGCGCAGGCCGGTCCGCGTGGTCAGACCAGTGATTGACAGCGCCGAGCGCCGACCTTGAGAATCGAACCATGCGATTCAACCGATTTGCCAAGGGCTCATTTCTTTCCACGGTGATTGCCGTTCTTGTTTTTCCTTCCGCAGCTTTTGCCAAGGTGATCGGCACGAACCAGATTGCCAAGTCGGTGACGCGCGAGCGGATTCTCTCGATTTTGCCGAAGAAAGAGCAGAAGGCGTGGCTCGCCTACCTCGCGCGGTCAGAAAAGCAGCAGGCGACGGACCAACAGGCGCTGAAGAACGAGGCCAAGGCCGCCGACGTCACCAATCCCAAGTACGCGCCGCACGGCTTTGAGTTTGGTTTTCGCAGGCCGCATCCGGAAGCATGGTATACGAGCTCGGAAGCGTTGAACTTTGCGCACAACATTGTCACATACCAGGCGCCGGATGGGGGATGGAGCAAGAACATTAACATGATGAGCGGGCCGCGCGCGCCAGGAAACCGTTATGACACCGACAATCTCAATCGCTATTCAGAGCCGGGGGATTTTGACGCGCCGCTGGACCCGAACTGGAACTACATTGCCACGCTCGACAACGATGCGACCTGGAACCAGATTCGTTTTCTCGCGCACCTGACCACGGCGCTGCTGGCCGCGCGCCGTGATGCGGAGGCCGCGCCTTTCCGCGCTTCCGTGGAGCGGGGAGTGAAATATCTGCTGAATGCACAGTATCCCAACGGCGGATGGCCTCAGGTGTGGCCGCTGGAAGGCTTGTACCACGACGCCATTACCGTCAACGATGATGCCATGCTTCACGCCGTGGAGATTCTGCATGACGTTGCGGAGGCCGCGCCGGATTACAGGTTTTTGCCCAAATCTCTGGTCAGGCGCGCGGGCCCGGCGGCGCGGCGCGGCATCGCGTGCCTGCTGAAGCTGCAAATCACCGCCAACGGCGTGAAGACGGTATGGGCGCAGCAGTATGACGCGCTGACGCTGACGCCGACTTCGGCGCGCAATTACGAGATGCCGGCGCTGACCAGCGACGAGAGCGTGCCCATCGTAGAGTTCTTCATGAGCCTGCCGAATCCGACTCCGGATGAGATTGCGGCAGTAAGCGATGCGGCGTCCTGGTTCAAAAAAGTGGAGATTTTTGGATACCGCTATGGAAGCGGGAACTTTTTTGTGGACCGGCGCAGCCCGCAGGGGCGAATGCTGCAAAAAGATCCGGGAGCGGGGCCCATTTGGGCGCGTTTCTACCAGCTCGGCACGAACACACCGATTTTCGGCGATCGCAACAAGAAAATCTACGACAACGTAAACGAACTGAGCCGCGAGCGGCGGAACGGGTATGCATGGTTCAACCAGGAGGGCATTGCCATGCTCGCTGAATATCAGACCTGGTCGAAAACGCATCCCGCATGATTTAAGGAGCTTCCGAGGGAAGACCGCGCCTCGGTTTGCGCGGACGGTTCACCCCATCAAAAAAGCGTTGACATTAGCTAAAAGACTCACGTAATCTCAGCCCATATAAATTTCTGAGATTGCGGAATCGTTTAGATCGATAGAGAGACTGCGGCTTATTGCCTAGAGCGTAGAGGTGTGCCCAACTGACTCCAGCAACCGAGATCTTATAAGACGTCCGCGCGCGCTCGGAGGAATGGACAGGGATTCACGTGTTGAAAGCAACCTCCTGTTTCGCCTTCGCGCTGCTCGTGTGTGCAGCGCCCGCCTTTGCCAATGTAACCGTCTCCACCCCGGCCAGCGGTATGGAAGTCGTAGCGCCGTTTAACCTTGTGGCGAGTGCCTCTACTTGCTCGTCGCAGCCGATTGCGGCGATGGGCTATTCGCTGGACAACAGCAGCAATACCACCATCGTCAACGGCACTTCAATCAATACCCAGGTGGCGTCCTATACCGGAGCTCACATGCTGCATGTTAAGTCGTGGGGTACCAGCGGGGCGTCCTGCGTCACCGACGTTGCGATTGTCGTGGTTCCCGACCCGGTGAGTTCAGTGCCGGTGGACGCGCTGGTTCTGAAGGAAGTGCAAGCGCAGAATAGCTGGCAGGCGGTAAACGACACCGCTGTTAGCGGAGGCGCAACGGGATGGATGACGCTGACCGGGTCGCCGTCAATTACGGGTGCGGCACGGGAGTTTGCAACGCAATTTACAAATAACGGCGGCGAGCGATATTTCGCGACCATCGGCGCAGATACCGGCGCCAGCAATTTTCTCTATGACGGTTGGGTGTATATCGGCGGGTCATCGAGCGGGGTGGCAAATATCGAGATGGACATGAATCAAACCATGGCCAACGGACAGACGGTGATCTACGGATTCCAATGCGACGGATGGACGAGCACATGGGATTATACAGAGAATGCGGGAAGCGCGTCGACGCCCTTGGACCAGTGGGTGCATTCGTACTCCTACTGCAATCCGCGAACCTGGAGTACGAATTCCTGGCATCACATTCAGATCAGCTATTCGCGCGACCAGTACGGCACGGTGACTTACAAGTCCGTGTGGATGGACGGCGTGGAAGAGGATATTTATGCCGCGGTACCGTCGGCATTCGCGTTGGGGTGGGGACCGGTGCTGCTGACGAATTTTCAAGTGGATGGGTACGGGTCGAGCGGGTCGTCGACGATATATCTGGACAACCTGACATTGTATGCATGGTGAGAGGCGCGGCCGCGGGGCCGCGCTGCCCGTTTATTGCTGCGGAAAGGGAACAAACATGGCCTCGCACGAGGCGGCATGGCCCGCTGCGGATTTCCCCTTGATCGTCGCATCTTCGCCTGCAGGCAAAAGGAGATTGGTGGGCTGGGGGCCGAGAGTGATGTCGGCGTGGCGCACCTCGTAGGTGTAATGCGCATCATCGGTGATCTGCACGCCGTTGAGAGTGACGGCGATGCGATGGGTATGATCATAGCCGTTGACGGTGATCTTGCCGCCGCCGGAGATGCGGACGTTGTGGAGAACGATATCACGCATGGAGGGCGGTGAGTTGCCCTTCAGCGGGCCATTTGCTGTGTAAGCGGTATTGAGGATGATGGGGTTGGGCGAGTTGCGGATGCAGACGTGGTTATAGACAACGTCTTGAGTGAGGCCGCCGCGCGAGCCGTTGGACTTGATGCGGATGCCGTTGTCGGGACCGTCCAGCGAGAGCTCCGAGACGCGGATTTTGCTGACCCCGCCGTTTGTCTCGCTGCCGATGGACATTCCGTGGCCCCAATAGAAGTGGTCGTCGCTGACGGTGACGTTGGTGACACCGCCGGGCATTCCGCCCTTGATGGCTACGTTGTCGTCGCCGTCGCGGATGTAGCTGTGGGTGATGGTGACATTGCGGACGTCGGGACCGGGATCTACGCCGTCGGTGTTGCGGGCAAGGCGTTGCGGCGTGTTGATCCTGATGCCCCAGACGGTGAAGCTGTCGCCGTGACCGTAAACCACATGGAAATTGGGTGAATTTTTGAGAGTGATTCTGTAGAGGGTGAAGTTGTTGGAGTATTCGGCGACGATGAGGCGGAAGCACTGTTGCGCGCCACCGGCGCGAGCCTGCTCAGCGAGATCCCACCAGGAATATTTGGAATTGAGCATCCTTTCACCACCGCGGCCGTCGATGGTGCCGTCGCCCATCACAGCGGCGTTGGGAGCGTGATCGACGGCGATGAGGGGCTTGCAGCCGCGCTGGTGCGGCCCGTAACTGACGATGCCGCAACTGCCGGGAGTAACGGCGTAGAGGGATGGATCGCGGGAGGCGAAGAGAGTGACACCCTGGCCAATGATGAGCGTTACTCCGGCGCGCAGTTGCAGCGGGCCGCTGAGGAAGGCATCAGCGGCGCCGTTCGCGTGAAGCAGGACGCCCTGGCCTTTGGCGCAATGGTCGATAGCGTTCTGAATTCGGCTGGTGTCGAGTTGCGATTCGTCGGCGGGGGCGAGGGTGTTGCCGCTTGCGCCATGCATCGAGACCAGCTGGGCATCGAGGGTGATGCAAGGGGGCGGGATGACGGGCTGGGTAACGGTGCGGGTGTCCTGCGCGGCGAGGACCGGAATAAAGATGAGGGCGGCGAGAAACGCTGCGGTGAGGCGTGGATGCATTTGGGATCCTTCCTCCGCGGAAATTGGAGGTCAGACCAGTTTAACGCATGGGGATTTAGGATCGGCGGGGAAGGCGCAGATTCGTGGGCGTTTCCCCATCCTGGCTGCTAAAGACGCGGCCAGGGTGGGGCACCCAATTCAGAGGCGGAACAAGCAGTGAGAGCGCTACAGCGCGGTTTCGCCGCGTTCGTCGTTGCGGATGCGGATGGCTTCGTCGATGCGGCTGATGAAAATTTTGCCGTCGCCGATGCGGCCGGTGCGGGCAGCGCCCACAATGGCCTGGATGGCTTTTTCCTTGAGGTCGTCGTGAATGACCATTTCCAGTTTGATTTTGGGCAGGAGGTCAACCGTGTATTCGCGGCCCCGGTAGAACTCGGTGTGGCCCTTCTGGCGGCCGTGGCCGCGGGCTTCGAGGATGGTCATACCCTCGATGCCGGCTTCAAGAAGCGCGTCCTTGACGGCATCGAGCTTGGAGGGTTGGAGGATGGCTTCAATCTTGAGCATAAACAAAAAGCCTCGTCTGACAGCGTAACAGGCGGGAGCGGTTCCGGAAGTGCCTGTCAACGATTTTTGATATCAGGGCCGTTTACCGGCCGGGTTCCCCGGGGGACTGGTGCGTTCCCGCACTTGCGGCGTAAGCGGCCGGAAGGATGAGACGCGCGCTGTGTTGAGTCTTCGCGAGTAGCCGGTTTGTTCAGTATCCCAGCTCCCAAAATCAAGACCTGGGCACCCGGGTTCCCACCCCGTTGTGTTGCAGTTGAGCTGCTTCGATTAGCGGTCGGAGCTGCCGAAGTCGTAGCCTTCTTCGCCGTGTTGCGAGAGGTCGAGGCCGGCGATCTCGTGTTCCGGCGAGACGCGCAGGCCGACAATCTTGTCCACGACAAAGAGCAATACCAGTGTACCCACAATGGAGATAGCCCATGAAATCGCCACGCCGGCAGCCTGATGGAGGAGTTGCATCCAGTTGCCGTCGAGCCAGCCGGTGGGCACGCCGGGGCCGAAGGCGGGATTGATGGCCTTGGTGGCGAAGATGCCGGTGAGCAGCGCGCCCAGAGTGCCGCCCGCTCCGTGGACGCCAAAGGCGTCAAGCGAGTCGTCATAGCCGAACTTCGACTTCACAATGAAGACCATGAAGGAGCAGAAGAATCCGGCGCAGAGTCCGATGGCGATGGCCGGGAAGGGCTGCACGTATCCCGAAGCGGGGGTAATGGCGACCAGGCCGGCCACGGCCCCGGAGATGGCGCCGAGTGCGGTGGGCTTGCCGTTGTGCAGCCACTCGAAGATGGTCCAGCCGATGGCGGCGGCGGCGGTGGCGAAGTGGGTGGCGACAAAGGCGCTGGTGGCCAGGGCGCCGGCGCCCAGGGCGCTGCCGGCGTTGAATCCGAACCAGCCCACCCAGAGCAGGCAGGCGCCGATGAAGCTCAGGACCATGGAGTGGGGCGGCATGGCGGTTTGCGGATAGCCGATGCGCTTGCCCAGGTAGAGGCAGGCGACCAGGGCCGAAACGCCGCTGGTGATGTGCACGACCGTTCCGCCGGCGAAATCGAGGCAGGGGATGTGGCCGGTGGTGGCGTTGAGCAGGCCGCCGTAGCCCCAGACCATGTGCGCCATGGGGCAGTAAACGAGCAGGGACCAGAGCGACAGAAAGAGGGCCATGGCGCTGAACTTCATGCGCTCGGCAAAGGCTCCGGTGATGAGCGCTGGGGTGATGATGGCGAACATGAGCTGGTAGATCATGTAAGTCTGCGCGGGGATGGTCGGCGCGTAATTGGGGTTGGGACTGAGGCCCACGCCGATGAGGAAGGCATGCTGGAGCCCGCCGATAAAGGGTGTGCCGTGGGCAAAGGCGAGCGAATAGCCGACGATGGCCCAGAGGATGGAGACCAGTCCCATCATGGCGAAGCTCTGCATCATGGTGGCGAGAATGTTCTTCCTGCGAACCAGTCCGCCATAGAACAAGGCCAGGCCCGGGCCGGTCATCAGGAGAACGAGAGCGGCGGAGACCAGCATCCAGGCGTTGTCGCCGGACATCTGCGCGGAGACTGCAGCGGCCTGGTTATGACGAATGGCCTGCTGGAGGGCGGCGATCTGGGCCTGAGTCACAGGGCTTTGCATACCCGCAGATTGAGCGGGAACCAGGGCGGGGAAACCGAAAAGAGCTGCAGGAATCGCCCATCTAAAGCTACGAATGAACATGAAAAAAATCCACTCCCGAGGTTCTTATGCAGGCTTGGCGCCTGTTTTCGGCGGAAGCCGCCGCCGTCCGTTTGCGGACACAGAAATTTCCCGTGAGCGCGAGTCCGTCTGGAATCATTTCGCTTCCGGAAGTAAACCGGCGACGAAGATGGCCGCGCACACCACCATCACCAGCCCTATGAAGGGTGTCATATGACGGATTTTTTCAATTTTCGCATAAAGATTGCATGAGGAAATTGGAAAACCCACTGGCAATTTTATGCGTTCCATGCTTGCAAAAGAATCCTCTCGAGGCGCGGTCCGGGTCGGAAAGACGCGTCTAAAGGATTTAGCCGGACTTTGGCGCAGGATCTCCGGCAAATCAGGGCCCTTCGAGGGGGTAGGATGGGGCAAATTCTTAAGCGGGGGCGGAAGACGCTTTGGCTATTGCTGGCAATGCTCGGGGTATGCACACCCGGGATGGGAGCCCAAACACCAGGACCACGCACCTGCGAGAAGATCGCGCTTGCCGGCCAGGTGAACACCGAGCAGGAGTGGAAGGCGGCAATTGGTGAAGGATGGGTTTTCCGGCTCCTGCCGATTCCCAATGACAAAATCCCTGCAGGAGAGGGCGGATGGGACCTGGCAGTGGACCGGGAGAGACCGGCGGGCTTCCCCGATGCGCTGATGCTGGCAACGCCGCCGTATCACTTCGCAAACCAGCGCGAGGTTGCGACCACGTTTGGATTGCGCGCGCAGGATGCGATCGGATGGAATCCGCGGAAGTTCCGATTCATGACCAACCTCGCCGTGTTTCATGAGGCGCAAAGGCTGTTCCTGGTGCTGAATCGGAATGGCGCCTTTGGCGCTATCCCGAAATGGCCAACGGACAAGCGCAAGAAGAGGGCGCTCGAACGAACTATGAGGCGCTTTGTGAAGCTTGCGCGCGAATCTTCGCCCGGCGAATTCCGCATACTGGACGCACATATTACTCCGGGAACTGGAGAAGTAGAGCCTTACGCGGCGAATTGGGCGCTGCACTCAAATGACACGCCGCATACCGACGAGCCTCCGGCTGGCGGGGAGACCACGCCGCTTGGAAGTTTGCAATCGATGCGATTCACAGCGACGTTGTGGCTTCCTCATGGATGGAAGGCACCTCGCGGAGTGGAGATGGTGAAGGCGCCGTGCGCACAGTGACTCGGATCAGGGTCGGCGAGGGGTCAGACCAGAACGAGCCGAAAGTGGGCTGTGTTGGCCAACGGAAGTGGCAGAGACAACGAACTGTAAGGCGTGTTGAAGTCGAGTAGAACTGAGGTACAGACACGTGATTTGGATCACCGCTTCTGAATTAAAAGAACCTCAGAATGGGAAAACAATTGAACACAGGAAAGTGCAGGATCCGGCTGAGAGCCGGTGATTTTAGCGGCAAGCTTTTCCCGCGCGATCTGGTTGAGATCGTCTCTAAAAAGAGAATCGGAGGGGAAACCCACCATGTCCACAGCAACGGTAGACCGAGTTTCGTTGAGTCCGGGAACGGCATATGTCGACGAACAGCAGGAAGTGACGCTGGCCGGCGCGATCGAAGAGCTGGTTCGGTTGCGCTTTTCCATTATTCTCACAGCGCGCTGGGAGGCGGGGGAAAACGACGATGCGGAGCGGCGTGCGGAATTGCGCACCGAGCTGGCCGACTTGCGGGCGCTTTATTTCGAGCAGATCGATGAGATTGCGATGACCTTCGGCGTGCAGCAGGCGATGGACGCCAAGGACGAGGTGGAGCGGAACGTCATTGTGCCGCGATCGACGGGAGAGCCGGGGAAGAATGACGAGTTCTCCATTTAACCACATTGAGATCGCACTTCCGGATCCATTGCCAGTAGTGTGCAAGGGATTCCTGGGAGGGAAATCGGCGATCCCGCACTCGCAGCAAATTGGCCGTGAAGCCATCGACCCGAGCTCTCGCAACAGGAGAGAACCAAGGCAACTTGGCCCCCGTCGAAAACGGGGGCCGTTTTTTCTTTCGCCAGATCTGCACAAATCGCCGGTCCGCAATGAGCTCTTGTCTGCGGGTTGCAGATTGATTTACGCACGTTGATGGGAGCTATGATTATGGTCGCAGTCTGGAACGGAGCGGACCGAGTCGACCGCTTCCCGTTGGCGCGCGGTGACAGAAGAGATTGCCGGCGCAAAGACCGCCCATAAGGGCGGTCGGGCTCTTGTGATCTGTACCGCGCACTGATTTTCCCTGCCGATCTGCATTTCCTGCGTGAGCGGAGGAATGTATGAACAAGCGTTCTCAACGCATTTTTGTGGTGTGTTTTGCCGCGGCAGCTCTGGGGTTGGGATTTTGGGGATACGCGAGCGCGGGCAGCAGTTATGTTGCCGGTGCAGGCAGCCATCCGGCTAACCCCTGGAGCTGGCTGGAGGCATTGCGTTGCCTGGTGGCTTCGATCGGATTGTTGCGAGTGGTCGAACTCTTTCAGCCCGGCCGCGACCCGTGGCCGCTTGTGATTGCACAATTCGCGGTGCCGGGAGCGGCGCTGCTGGCACTCGCGCAATTGTTTCTGGACAGAGCACCGCAGAAAACCCGCACGGGAATGTTGCAGCAGCGGAGTGGGCACACGGTGGTCTGCGGAGTGGGCGAGGTGGGCATGCAGGTGGTGCAGGGACTGCGCGACGCCCGGGAGAGCGTTGTCGCTATCGACTTGTCTGACGATTCGCCGAACGCGGCCACCTGCGAGAAGTGCGGCGTGACGGTTCTGAAAGGCGACGCCAAAAATGCGCAGGTTTTGCAGGCGGCGGGAATCCACAATGCGCGGACCGCCTTGATCACCACCGGCTCGGACAGCGAGAACCTCGAGATCGCGCTGCAGATCAAGACTCTTCGCGACGGTCAGTTCCATTCCGCGGCCAACGGCGCCACAACAGCAGAGTGCATCCAGGTGTTGACCGAGCTGCGCAACGGGTGGATGCGGAAGCGGCTTATCGCCGGGGAGAAGAGCTCGCTCTCATCGCCCGGCGTCGATCTGCGCTTCTTCAATCCCCACAGCAATGCGGCGCGGATGCTGATCGGGCGCCTGCAGATTCCGCCGGCTCCGGAATTTGAGGCGCTCACCTTTGTGGTTGTCGGTTTTGGCGCCTACGGACGCGAGATTGTATTACATCTGCTTCGCTGCTCGCCCGTTCAACTGGGCCGCCGACTCAAAATTCTGGTCTTGGATGGAGATGCCGAAGAAGCAAGAAAGCGGTTTGCGACTGAGGAGCCTGTTGCCGCAACGCTGGCCTCGATCGAATTCATCAAAGCAACTGTCACCGCGGAGTCGGCTGATTGGCGCCGGCGGGTGGAAGAGACGCTGAAGGCTACCGGATCGTTGCTGGGCGTCGCCCTGGCGCTGAGCGAAGACGATGCCAGCCTTTGCGCGGCGCTGGAAATGCGCTGGCTGCTTGACCGCAAAGGGAGTTTCCATGTGCCGGTTTACGTGCGCCTGGAGCATTATCGCCAACTCGGCGAGCTGGTGCTGGGAACAGAGAGCGTGGCAGGTTTTCGCGACCGGCTGCAGATCTTCGGAACGCTGGAAGAGACGCTGAGCCGGGACGTTCTGCTGGGCTCTCGTCTCGACGGATTGGCAAGCGCGCTGCATGAAGACTGCCGGCGCCACTTGCAGGGCTTGGTCCATCCCCAGGCCAATGTGCCCTGGGACGCGCTGCCGGAATTCCTGAAGATGTCGTACCGCTGGCGAACTGACGCCGCACCCTTGCTGATGGCGCTGGCCGGCCTTCAGCTTGTGGGCGATGTGCGCTCGGCCGCCGGGCTGCCGGCAGGGGAAGCGGAGATCGAAGTGCTGGCTCAGCTGGAACACCGCCGTTGCATGGTGGAGCGGCGGCTGGATCAAGAGGCCTTCGACGCGGAAAACGGCCGGGCCCGGGAAGAATGGCGGAGCTTATCCGAAGGGCAACAGGATCAGAAGCGTTGTGAAGCCGCACGCTTGCCCCAGGTCATGGCCGGGCTGGGCATCGAGGTGGTGCCGGTGCGCACGGTACGCCTCTATGGTGAGCGCCTGGCTGGTGCGGTCGACGAGCTGGTGCCAATTCTGGCCGCACCCCAGTTTGTCCATTGCAACCTGATCGTGGACCTCGACGATACCGATGCGGTGCGATTCTCGATGCGGGCAATGGATTTACCCCTGCTCAGCGTGTGGCTGTTCTCCCGCGACACCCCGCCGGAGTTCCTTACCGGGGGCGTGGATGCAGTGCCGGGACCGCGCAACACTCTGATTCAGAGGGCGGCGGGATGGGCGCCGCGAGAACGGGTAACCCTGCAGACCAGGAGCGATGCCGCGATCGACGGCCTCTGCGAGGCGGAGACTGGCGCGTCGCCGAGCAGAGTTGGGCCGGCGAACCGTCCGGTTTAGTCGCAGGCCGGGCCCGATGCTGCACAGCCACTTATAATGACTCGGGAAAGGCGCTCAGAATAGATGACAGATCTGCAGGGAAGAATGACCCTGGTAACGGGGGCGTCCCAGGGCATCGGGCGTGCTGTGGCGCTGGAGCTGGCGCGAAGGGGCGCCGTGGTGGGAGTGGCGGCGCGGAACCAGGCCAAGCTGACCGAAGTGGCCGACGAGATTGAAGGCGCGGGCGGTCAGGCTGCGGTCTTCGCCATCGATATTGCCAGCGAAGATTCCATCAAAGCCGGCGCCAAAGCGGTCCTGGATCGTTTCGGCAAGGTGGAAGTCCTGGTCAACAACGCGGGCATCACGCGCGACGGTCTGATGCTGCGTATGAAGCGCACGGATTGGGACGAGGTGCTGAACTCCAATCTGACCGGAGCCTTTCTGCTGACCCAGGCGCTGTTGAGTCCTATGCTGAAAAACCGCTGGGGGCGGATTGTGAACCTGTCGAGCGTAGTAGGACGCACAGGGCAGGCGGGGCAGGTGAACTACGCGGCGTCAAAGGCAGGTCTGATCGGGATGACGCGATCGATGGCGCGCGAGCTGGCCTCCCGCGGCATCACCGTGAATGCTGTGGCGCCGGGATATATCGAGACGCCGATGACCGCGGTGCTCGACGAAAAGCAGCGGATCGCGATGCTCGCGCAGATTCCGCTGGGACGGGCGGGGACGGCGGAGGAAATTGCGCAGGCAGTGGCATTTCTGGCCACTGAGGCGGCAGGCTACATTACCGGCCACGTGCTGGACGTGAATGGCGGAATGTTCATGGGCGCGTGAGTCGGGCGCGCCGCAGTTCTCAAGGTTTCCAGTTTTCAACCGATAAGCCATGCGAGAAGGTGCGCATGGCGGTGAAGGCCTTATCGCTCATCGGCGAACAGGAGCCGGCGTCTGATTTCTGCGGCGGCCTGCGTTACTTTGCGCGCCAGCCGATTCTCGACTTTCGCGGCCAAATCCACGGCTACGAACTGCTCTTCCGGGAGGGCCCGGCGGCCATATTCAGCGGCGACGGCAACCTGGCCACCTGGAACATGCTCGACAACTCTGTGATCTTTGGGCTGGAACGGCTGACCTCCGGGTATCCGGCATTTGTGAACTGCACAAGGGAAGCGCTGGTCAATGGGGCGGTGCAGATTTTGCCGCCGGCCATGACCGTGCTCGAAGTGCTCGAGGACATCAAGCCGGATGCGGAATTGGTTGCGGCATGTCGCCGCCTCAAGACTGCGGGATTCCGGCTGGCGCTGGACGATTTTGCATGGAAGCCGGGAATGGATGCACTCTTGGAGCTGGCCGCCTATGTGAAGGTGGATTTTCTCCTCACCGACGCGAGGGAGCGGAATCAGATCATGCGGCTTCTGGACGATTATGCAGTGGCCCTGGTGGCCGAAAAGGTGGAGACGGAGGAACAGTTTGAGCGGGCCCGCGCGGAGGGATTCCGGTTGGTTCAGGGGTATTTCTTTTGCCGGCCGGTACTGCTGCGCGGCAGGAAGATTCCCGCCAACCGGATTTCGCAAATGCAGGTTCTCAAAGAGCTGAGAGAGGACCCGCTTAACCTGGGCCGGCTGAGCGACATCCTGAAGCGCGATGCCTCGCTGACCTACCGTTTGTTGCGACTGATCAATTCACCGGTTTGCGGCATGCAGCAGGAGGTGCGCTCGATTCGCGCCGCCATCCTCGCGGTGGGAGACGAGGATTTTCGTCGCATGGCGATGCTGGCCATTGCCAGCGAAATGAATTCGCAGCGGCCACCGGAACTGCTGCGCATGGCGCTGGTGCGGGGACGCTTTTGCGAACTGGCCGCGCCCATCTGCCTGCTCGATCCCGCCGAACAGTTCCTGCTGGGATTGCTGAGCCTGATCCCTGCGATGACCGAAACGCCCATGGAGACACTGACCCCGCTCTTGCCGTTGCGCCCCACCATTCGGAGAGCCCTGGAAGGCGCGCCGGCCCGCGAACGCTGCCTGCTGAGCTGGGTGGAGCGCCACGAAATCGGAGATTGGGCGCGATGCGACGAAGTGGCTCACTCTTGCGGCCTCGATGCCGACGCGGCGGTGCGAGGTTATGCCCAGGCGCTGCTCTGGGCGGAGCGGGCTTTGCATTACGGAGCGTGAGAATTTTGATGAGCCTGAGCAGCGCTCTCCCGCGCAGTAGAAAAGCCGTCTCGCAAATCTTGCAGGGTCGCCAATCGTGAAAAAGATCTTCCTTCCCCGCTGGTCGCTCAAGACCTTGATCAGGCCCGCGCTCTTACATAATTGCCAAAACTGCTGTAATATCCCGGCAAGCATTGACAATCCTATGCTGAGGAGATCTGCTTGGAACCCGCGCTTCGCCCCATGGGCCTTGGCGAAATTCTAGACCGCACTGCGCAGCTTTATCGCGGCAATTTTCTCTTGTTTGCGGGGATCTTCGTGCCCTATGCAAGTTGTGGGCTGGTGCTGGGACTGCTCTCGCTGGCGTTGCGGGAATGGACGCGCGCGGCATACGCGGCGCGAGCGCTGCTATGGCTGCGCTTGTCGGTAATCGGGCTGGACTGGCTGCTCCTGTTCCTGGCGGCGGGCGCGGCTGTGGCGGCAACCAACCGGGCCGTGGCGTGGGTGCACCTGGGCGAGCCGGCGACGATCCGCGGCGCCTATCAAAGCATCCGGCCGCGGCTGGGACGCTACCTGTGGCTGATGACGGTGATCTTCTTCGCCGTATGGACGCCTGTGGCGGTTCTTTATCTGGGATTTTTCGCAGTTGCCGCTTACCTGCACGTGAATCTGCGCGCGGCCGCCGGCGCGCATGCGGCGGCCAATCCGCACGCCATGCTGGTGTTCGGCCTGGTCGCGCTGACTTTCGGGCTGCTGATGATTCCGGCGTTAATCTACGCGATCCTCATGGGCCTGCGTTATGCGCTGGCGCTGCCCGCGTGCGTGCTGGAAGAGCTGAGCCCATGAACGCGCTGCGCCGTGGCGTGGAGCTGAGCAAAGGCTCGCGCGGGCGCATCTTCGTGCTCGGCCTGCTGGTGGGCGCCATCAAGCTCGGGGTGGTCGCGATTTCACAGGTCTTCTTTCTGGTGACTGCGTTCCGCCATCACGGGCAGATGGGCGCGGGACTGACGGCGGCGTCGCAGGTGATCGGCTTTTTCACCAGCATCTTTCTTGGGCCGATTTATGCTACCGGCATCACGCTGCTCTATTACGATCAGCGGGTGCGTCACGAGGGATATGACATTGAATGGATGATGCAAACCGCCGGCCTTACCTTGCCGCCATCCGTTGCGCCGTCAACCCTGGCAGCGGGCGCGGAGTCGGCATCGTATGCACAGACCGATCCCGGCGCGGCAGCACATCCGGATTCTTCCGACGAGCCGTCCAGGCGGGAAGAGCCGGAGGGCGAGCATGGATGAGGCGCCGCATCCATCAACGCTAAGTGAGATTCTGGATCGCACGGTTCAGATCTATCGCAGGCGATTTCTTGTGTTTTTCGGGCTGGCGGCCGCTCCCTACGCGGCGGTTCTGGTTCCGGTTTGCTCGCTTCTGCTGATTGGCTATGGGATGGGCAGTCCCGGACCTGGCGTCGCGGCCACCGTGCAATTAGCAATGCTCGTCGCAATCGGAGTCTCGGTGGTGGCGTCGGTGTGGATCGCGGCAACGGCCTTGTCGACGGGAGCGCTGAACCACGCCGCATTGCACTGCTACTTTGGCGAGGCAATCAGCATTCGCGGCGTGTGGAAAGAAGGCTGGGCGCGCGGATGGCGATACACGGGGCTCTATACGCTTGAGCTTCTCCTGATCTGGGCGGCGCCGGTTTTTGTCTGGATGGTGGTGGTGGCGGCCGGTGCAGCGCTTGCAGAGTTGGCGCGCGCCCGCGGCATAGGGACTTCTGCCGGCTTGCTTCTGGGCGCGCTGGCAGTAATCATTGTCGCCGGTCTCGTAGTTTATGGATTCTGGATGCTGCTGCGCCTTGCGCTGGCATTTCCGGCGTGTGTGATGGAGCAGATCGGAGTGAGTGACGCGCTGCGGCGAGGCATTGCGCTCAGCCGGGGCACCAGGGGGCGCATCCTTCTGCTCTACCTGCTCGGCTGGGTTCTCAGCTATCTGTTGACGCTCGCCGTCACTCTGCCTCTCACCATTGCGCTGGCTCTCATCCCCGGCCTGCAAAACCCGGAGCATGCGCAGGCTGTGGGCGTGTTGGTATTTGTCGCGGTTTATGGGATGGCCATTGCCGCTCAGGTCCTCACCAAGCCGGTGTATGCAATCGCGATGGTGTTGTTTTACTTTGACCGGCGCATCCGGCAGGAGGGCTTCGACATCGAGTGGATGATGCTGCACGCTGGGTTAGTGGTTCCGCAGGCCGCCGCCGTGGAGGCGGAGGTATACTTGCGCGTACCGGAATAGGGAACATGGTTTCGCGTGGAATGTGATGGGAGGAGTTATGAGCGAGTTACGCGTGGTTGTGCGCTTGCTGCTTGCATTTTGCTTGGTTGCGGCCGTAAATGCGCAATCGAGCGAATCGCCCGCCGTTCAAGTGACTTCACCGGACGGGCAGATAACTCTGTTGTTATTCGAGGCAAGCGGAACGGCGAACAGTGGAGCTGCCGGCAGTGGCGCGCCCACAGCCGGCGATCTGCGGTATGCGGTGGATTTTCACGGTAAAAGGATGATTGGAGAATCCCGGCTTGGCCTGTCGCTGGAGGGCCGGCCGGCGCTGGGTCCCGGGATGCGCATGACCGGGTCGCAGACCGAGGCCGTGGATCGGACCTATTCGATTCCTGTGGGCAAGACAAGCACGGTGCGCAATCACTACAACGGCGTGCGTGCGGAATTTGCCGATCCGCAGGGGCGGAAGCTGGAAATTGAAGCCCGGGCTTTCGACAGTGGCGTGGCGTTTCGATACTTTATACCCAGGCAGCCTTCTTTTGGGCAGGATGTAAACGTTACCCAGGATCTGTCCCAGTTCATCTATGTCAAAGACGCGGTAACTTACCCGCTGATCGTGGATGGATTCCAAAGTGCGTATGAGGATGAGTATCAACTGCGCATGGTCAGCGGCCTGCATCCTGACTGGCTGATTGCTCTGCCCTATCTGGCCAATGAGCCTGGAATTGGGTGGGTGGCCATAACCGAGGCCGATATCGATAACTATGCGGGAATGTATCTGCGCAAGGATGGCGGGCATTCCGCTTTTTCTGTCACGGCGCAGTTGGCTCCGCGCGTCGATAATTCCGGGGTTGCGGTTGAAACCGCGGCGCCATTCCATAGCCCGTGGCGAGTGCTGATGATTGCCGATGAGCCGGCGAAGCTGATTGAGTCGAATATGATTCTGAATCTCAATCCTCCGTCGACGATCGCGGATACTTCGTGGATCAAGGCGGGTAAGTCGTCATGGGACTGGTGGTCGGGCGATGCGGCGCCGAGCGTGAAATTCAAGACCGGCATGAACACGCTGACCATGGAGCACTATATCGATTTCGCTTCCAGGTCGGGATTCCGCTACATGCTGATCGATGCGGGCTGGGCAGTGGAGTCGCCTGAAGCAAAGCCGGGCGATAACAGCGCCATGGCCGACATCACCAGGGTGAATCCAGCCATCGACATGCCGGAACTGCTGCGCTACGCGAAACAGCGCCACGTGAAGCTGTGGCTCTGGTCGCATTGGACTTCAGTGAACAAATACATGGACCAGGCCTTCCCGCTCTTTGAAAAGTGGGGCATCGCGGGCGTGAAGATTGACTTTATGAATCGCGACGACCAGTGGATGGTGAACTGGTACCGGCAGGTGGTGGAAAATGCGGCTGCGCATCATTTGATGATCGATTTTCATGGGGCCTTCAAGCCGGACGGACTGCGGCGAACCTGGCCCAACCTGATGACGCGCGAGGGCGTGATGGGCAAGGAGTATCTGAAGTGGAGCGCGCGGACGACACCGGCGCACAACGCCACTCTGCCCTTTACGCGCATGCTGGCCGGGCCCATGGATTACACACCCGGAGCGTTCGGAAACAGCAACCTGAAGAATTTCGTGGCGCGGAACTATGAGCCCATGAGCCTGGACACGCGAGCCCAGGAGCTGGCGCTGTATGTGATTTTTGAAAGCCCTCTCCAAATGGTGTCCGACTATCCGGAGCACTACGAGAGACAGCCGGGTTTCGGATTCATCAAGCGGGTTCCGACAACCTGGGACGCGGTGCACGCCATCGGCGGCGTGCCGATGCAGTGGATTTCGTTGGCGCGGCGCAGCGGCGATGACTGGTATGTGGGGTCGATTACCAACTGGAGCGCGCGCGACATTGATGTGCCACTGAGTTTTCTCGGGGACGGCAAATACCAGGCGGAGATTTATGAGGACGCGCCGGATGCGGGCGAGGAGGCAACGCATGTGTCGATTTCGCACCAGGCGGTAGACCGGACGACGGTGCTGCATGTGCACATGGTTTCCGGAGGCGGCAATGCGATGTGGATTCATCCGGCGGACGGGGAGTGATTGCGCAGGGGTCGAAGATTCCGCAGATTGAGACAAATTGACGCGGCGAAAGAGTGTTTATCCGCTATCATCTGCGCATGCGGCGCAAAAAAATGGGCGTGGTATTGCCGGGAATTTTTCAAATGCATCCCCCAGCGCCTGGAAGAAGCAATGATCTTGAGACCCTGCCGGCACGAACGAGGCCGTGCCCTTCCCGATCTTTGACAGTTATCCTTTCGTGGATGACGATGGCGGTTTCCTTAGCCGCTGCGCAGCAGCCCCCGCGCTCGCCAATACCCTCTGCGCCGGCGCCTCCTTCCGGCGGATGGCACAACGTTTCGATGGCCGAATATCGCTCGCATCTTCAGGCGCTGAGCGTGTTGGTCGAGGCATGCGCGAAGTCGCGCGATGCAAAGGCGTGCGATCCGGCGCTGGTGGGGCAGGACGATCGCGTTGCACTCGGAAGCGGGCCGAATGCGGAGCGCAGGCCGGTGCGCTATGAATGGCTGCGGGTGCTGCTGCAACAGGCGGAGAAGAAAAGCGCGGGACAGACGGCGAAGGCGGCCCCAGTCGCAAAGTTTCCGCTGGCTGGTACAAATGCGTTACTGCCGCCGTTGACCACCACGGGGCTTTTGCAATTGGCGGAAAAGCGGCTGGCTGCGGACGAAGCTCAGGCCCGTGGCGCTGCGAAGGCCGAGCCGGGCAATTCAGCGCAGCGCGTGGCCATGGAGCAGGTGCTCGGGGGCCGGGAGTTTCGCGGACTGGAAGAGATCTCGCCCGGAGAATCACTCGCGGAGAAGATCGACAACTGGCTCAACTCGCTTTTTGCGGGTGCGGCGCGGCTGGGTGCACGCGCGCCGTGGCTGGGGCGCGCGGTGGTGGCGGCATTCATTCTGGCGATTTGCGGGGGGCTGGTTTGGGGACTTTTACAGATGGAGCGCCGCAGGCGCATCCGGCTGACGCCCGAAAGGAAGCCTGCCCCCGATGCGCCTTCCACGCGGGAGTGGCAGCGCTGGATCGAGGATGCGCGCAGAGCTGCGTCCGCAGGACTGTGGCGCGAGGCGATTCACTTTGTTTACTGGGCGGCAATTTCACGGCTGGAGTCGCGGCGGCTGTGGCCGGCCGATCGCGCGCGCACGCCGCGGGAATACCTGGCGCTCGTTGCCGGTGAGGATTCTCGCCGCGCGGGGTTGGCGGCGTTGACGGGAAGCTTTGAACGAACCTGGTATGGAGGACGGCCGGCGGGCGAAGGCGAATATAGGCAGGCAGAGCAGTTGGCCAGGTCGTTGATTGAAGGAATAGGGACGCCAGCTAATTTCCTTGGAGGCGCCACACAGTGAAACTTCTTGGCTCTCTGGACTCCGCGGACCGGCGGCTGCTCCTGTGGTGCGTGGGAATCGGCCTCACGTTAGCGATTGTGACCGGCGTCCTGATGCCTCAAAACGACAACAGCAATCCCCTGCCTTCGAGCTATCTGGCCGGGCAGCACGGGGCGCTGGCGGCCTATGAAACACTGTTGCGATCGGGCTACGATGTGCAGCGGTGGGAGCGTCCGCTGGGTGAGCTGGCGGAAAGGGCCGGGCCGGACACAGTGGTGATCTTTGCCGAACCGTTCACACGCGAGGCCAGCGCCATCCGCGCCATCCGCACAATTCTCGATCGCGGCGGCCGAGTGCTGGCGACCGGCTTCTGGGGTGGCATGATTCTGCCCAGGGGCGCAAGCCTTGCTCCGGATGCCTTCGATTTTTCCGCCTGCGAGCTGCAGCCGGAAGGGCTGGATGCGTTGGCCGGTTCGGGCCAAGTGTGGATGCGGCCGGAAGCGGCGTGGAAGGTTGGCAATCCGGCGCAGCGCGTGGATTACAGTTGCGGCGGGCAGCCGGCGGTGGTCGAGTATCGCTGGGGCAAAGGGCAGGTGGTGTGGTGGGCGAGCTCGACGCCGCTGGAAAACGGGGCGCTGGCGCGGGCTCACGATCTCGATTTGTTTCTGAACTCGCTGGGACCGCGCGCGGGACATCATTTTTATTGGGACGAGTCGCTGCATGGAGATGTGCGCTCGGCATTCAGCTATGCGGCGGGACCTTCGCTGACCATGCTCGATTTCGGCTTGCCGCTATTGGGAATTCTGGTGGTGTTGAGCTTCAGCCGGCGCAGCGGACCGCTGCGCGAATTGCCTGCTCCGACGCGGGCCACGCCGGTAGAGTTTCTGGAGGCGCTGGGCGCGCTTTACGGCAAATCGGGCGCGGCTTCGACAGCGGTGGCCATCGCGTGGGAGCGGTTCCAGCACCATGCTTTACGGCTTTGCGGGCTGAAGAGCACGCGGGCCGGGGCGGCCGAATTAGCCAGCGCGATTCGACGACGGTTTGCGGCAGCCGATGCGGCCCTGGAGACGGACCTGGCGGCCTGCGAAGAGGCCGCGTGGAGCGAGAAGCTGAATCCGCGCGAGGCGCTCGGCCTCATTCAGAAGCTGCATGACCACGGAGAAAAGCTGGATGCGGCGCTAAAATCCGGCGGAAAGAGCGCGGAATCTTTTCATAGTTATTCCAAAAAGGACGAAAGGGCCTCATGAGCCAGGAACCGATGGACGGGACATTGCAGGAGGCGATGGCAGCCCCTCTGCCGGTAGAGAACGGCGACGCGCAAACGCTTCCTGCAGCGAGCCGGTTGATTGCTCACGCGCGCACCGAGATGGGGCGCGTCATTGCAGGACAGAGCGCAGTGATTGAAGAAGCGCTGATGGCGGTTCTGTGCCAGGGGCACGCGTTGCTGGAGGGTGTCCCTGGAATTGCCAAGACGCTGATCGTGAAGACGCTGGGGCGGCTGCTCGGGTTGAGCTTTCAGCGCGTGCAGGCGACGCCCGACCTGATGCCCGCCGACATTCTGGGCACGAGCATTCTGCGCGCAGGCAGTGAAGATTTCAGTTTTCATGCCGGACCGGTCTTTACCGATCTTTTGCTCGTGGACGAGATCAACCGCATGCCGCCGCGCACGCAGGCCGCGCTGCTGGAATGCATGGAGGAGCGCCAGGTTACCGTGGACGGAGTGCGCCATCCGCTGCCGGCGTGGTTCACGGTCTTCGCTACCGAGAATCCCATCGACTTTGAAGGCACGTATCCGCTGCCCGAAGCGCAGCTCGATCGATTCCTGCTCAAGATTAAGGTGGGTTACCCGAGCGCGGAAGAAGAACGCGCCATGCTCCAGAAGCATCACGACAGCAGCAGCGCCAATCTCCTCGCCGATGCCAACATTCAGCCGTTGAGCCAGCAAATGCTTGCCTCGGCGCGGGACGAGATCCGCTCGATCCGCGTGGAGCAGGATCTTTATGGCTACATCCTCGATCTGGTCCGCCGCACCCGCGAGTGGCCGATGCTGGCGCTGGGAGCAAGCCCGCGAGCTGCGATCTGCATGCTTCGCGTTGCCCAAGCGTTTGCAGCTTTTGAAGACCGCGACTACATGATTCCCGATGACGTGAAACGGGCCGTGCTTCCAGTGTTGCGCCATCGCATCCTGCTCAAGCCCGAAGCTGAGCTTGAGGGATTTGACGCCGACCGCATTTTGACCGATGTTCTCGCCGCCGTGGCCGTACCGCGCGAATGATGAAGGAGTTGCAGAAAGAAGTGGTAGTATAAAGGTAGTATGAAGACAAAGACTTCCATCACAATCTCCGCTCCGCTTCTCGTTAAAATCGACAAGCGCATTGGTAGGCGTGGTTCCCGTTCGGCCTATATCGAAAGAGTACTCCGTGACCATTTTCGCGATTCTGCTCGACGAGCAGTGCAGGCGCGCGATCGCGAG
>JASHOY010000418.1 GCA_030038435.1 Acidobacteriaceae bacterium
ACGTGCCAGCCCTGCCACTTGGTCCGCCGATCCGTAGCGCATCGGCAACCACCACATAAACAACTCCCAAAGCCGCGATTATTCCCACCTGGGCGAACATCAGCCCCCACGGTCGGCTTTCTCGCTGCTCTCGGATGGCCTGTTGCTCGTCTCTTGCGGCTTGCTGTTCCCTGCGAGCGATCTCCGCTTCATTCAGCCCCCGACGGTCCATCTCGGCAGTGAGCGCGGTCTGCGCGTCAGCAGTCAATGATCCGAAATCGGCGCGGAGCCGGATCAACTCATCGTCCGATGCCCGGCTGTAGCTTTCAACCACGTTTGGCATTTGCGCCGCATTCTATCCCGCTGTAACATCACATGTAAACATGAAAACGCCCGGCTGCCGGGCCGGGCTGTCTTCGGTTCGCTGCGTCTGTCTACGCGAATCATCGCACAGGATCAGTCTGCATGCAAACCCAATCTGATGTCGAAATGCTCAACATCGACGCGCGTAATCCTAACGCAGTGACTATTCTTAACTACTACGAAGTCGCTGCGCGACAGCGTTCACAAGATCAGTCTCCAGTGCGACGGGATCAAAGCCAATACTCAAAATCCGGTGACAACTTGGACACGAATAGCTCAACCCACGCCACTGCGACATAGCTTCATCACTGAGGTTTATTACCTCGATATCGGCGTGCTTAACCGCTGAATCGCAATGTGGACAAACTCCCATCACCCCTCCTTTGCATATGCAAACTACTAACATGCAAGCGTATTGCCACATCTTAGACGCATCACCTTATATCGCTTGCGCTTACAATGCGATTTCCACAGGGAAAATTGACCCGTTCGCGAAATTGGAGCTCTGGAGAGAATGAAGGGAAGGCAGTCTCGACACACACACCGCGCCGCAACCGCAAAGCGGTCCCATACATTCGTTCGCGCAGCCTAACAACGCAGAATTAAGACAGAACCGGAAATCGAGTTTGCCGGGGTGTGGGCTGAGAAGATTTTTGAGTCTGAGGGTGCTGGTTTGCTACCATTCGACCGGATTCATTACGGCGATCCGGCTCAAATCTTTGATTCCGCGAAATGGGAGTTATGGCATATCTTTCGAAGCGCGTCGGCGGCTTTGCGGGACGGTGCCTGCCGGCCTGCATGATGCGCCGGCGGGTTCTCTCTTTGGTGGCAGCAATGGGGATCGTCTGCGCCTGCCGCTCTGGTTTTGGGCAACCGGTATTTCCGCTGCACACCTCGGGGCGCTTCATTGTAGACCACAACGGCGCGCGGGTGCGGCTGAACGGGGTGAACTGGTACGGGGCCGAGTCGAGCGACTTTGTGGTGGCAGGACTGGAGACGGCGAGGTTGCAAAGCATCGTTGCGCAGATCAAGGATCTGGGATTCAACGTAGTGAGATTGCCGTGGTCGAATCAACTTTATGAGAGCAATCCGGTGGTGGGCGATGAGGCGCTGGCGGCAAATCCGGAACTGAAGGGTGAGCACGCTCTCACCATTCTCGACCGGGTGATTTCAGCACTGACTAACGCCGGCATCATGGTGATTCTCGACAACCACAACAGCGATGCCGAATGGTGTTGCAGCACCACGGACGGCAATTCGCTGTGGTACAACAGCGCCTATCCGCAGACCAGCTGGATTGCCGATTGGCGGGGAATGGCGCGACGCTACCAGAACAATCCGCTGGTGATTGGCGCCGATTTGCGCAACGAGCCGCGTGCGCCGGCGACCTGGGGCGGCAGCGCGAGCACCGACTGGCATGCCGCGGCCGAGCTGGGCGGCGATGCGGTGCTGAGCATCAATCCGCACTGGCTGATTTTTGTGGAGGGAATAAACTACGCGCTGGATCTGTCTGGAGCGCGGAGGTTGCCGGTGAAGCTCAGGGTGCCGCACCAGCTTGTCTATGAAGCTCATAATTACGGTTTTGATTATGGGCATATTGCCGGCTACAGCGGCTTTGTGGCGGCGATTACGCCCAAGTGGGGCTACCTGGTTACCGGGAAAGACCCGCAACCACTGTGGATTGGTGAGTTCGGCACCTGCAACGGCGCTGACACCTGTGTTGACAGCAACCGGCCGCGCGCGAGCGGCTACTGGTTCAACCTGCTCACGGCCTACATGGGGCAGTTCGGCGTGGACTGGACGTACTGGGCGATCAATGGAACGCAATCCACGGGGAAGACGCGCAGATATGGCGCCCAGGAGAGCTTCGGCATACTCAACGATACCTGGAGCGGGAGTGCGAGCGCCGCGCTGACGACGCGGCTGCAAAGCATGATGTCGAATGCGGCCCCGGGCATCACGCTGGTTGGGGACGGCGGCCCGATCGCGGATGGGCCGCACGCAAGCGGAACCACGCAGGTTGCGATTGTGCCGGAGAATGGATTTACGGGAGCCGTGAAGCTGACCTGCGTCGTGAGCGGGCGGGGAGAAGCGAAAAAACTGCCGGCGTGCAGTGTGCCTTCGGGGCAAAGCATCGCCGGCAATGCCGCGGTCAGTTTTGCGGTTTCGATCAAAAACGCTGGGACGGCGACGCAAGGCGGTGCGAAAGGCGGGGGCGCCTCCGATTCGGGAATTGCGGCGAGCAAGTACACGGTTGCAGTCACCGCGAGCGGCTCCGGCGGCGTGTCTTCGACGGTAACGATTCGGTTGAAGGTTCGCTAACGGCGTTTTTTGGGGATTTACATGACGCGCAGCACGATGATGGTTTCGTCATCGAAGCGCTCGTGAGCGCCCTGAAACCTGGTGACATCGGCCAGGACGGCGTCGGCGATCTCCTGCGCGGGCCTGGAGCGCAGACCGCAGAGCAGCGCGGAAAGGCGCTCGTCGCCGTACATCTCCTCAAGCTCATTTTCGGCGTCGAGAATGCCGTCAGAAATGAAGATGACGACGTCTCCGGGCTGGGTCGATACACTCAGTTCCTCGTATTGCACATCGGGAAAAAGGCCAAGCGGAAAGCCCTCGGCGCGCACGGTTACAGCTTCTCCGGCGCGGCAGAAAATGGGTTGTACGGCGCCGGAGTTGGCCACCTGCAGGATGCGGTTTTCGTCGTTCCACAAGGCGAAGAGCATGGTCACATACTGTGACTCGACTTTGCGCTCCTGCAGCGCGGAATTGAGTTGCGCCAGCATTTTCGCGGGCTCGGGTTGTTGCACAGCGGCCGAGCGCATGATGCCGCTGGCGAGGGCGGCAAAGAGCGCGGCCGGAGCGGCTTTGCCGCTGACGTCGCCGAGCACGATGGCGGTGCGCCCGGGACCGTAATCGACAAAGTCGTAGAGGTCTCCGCCGATGGTGCGTGCGGGCAGAAACCGCACCGCCAATTCGGCATTGCCGTGCGCGGGCGGTGTGGACGGGAGCAGGCGCAACTGCACCTCGCGGGCCATCGACATGTCCAGCTCGAGCTGGTGTTCCTGGCGCTTGACGGCCTGGTAGAGGCGCGCGTTCTCAATGGCGATGGCCACCTGCGCCGCCAGGGTGGTGAGCATGCGCTCGTGCTCTTCATTGAAGAAGTTGGGGCGGGTGTGTTCGAGGTCGAGCACGCCGATGGTGCGGCCTTTGTAAAACAGCGGCACCACCAGCTCGGAGCGCGTCTCCGGGTTCATGGGCAGGTAACGCGTGTCTTTGTTCACGTCGGGGACGTTGATGGGTCTCCATTCGCGCACCGCGGCGCCCACGATGCCGCTGTTGATGGGAATCCGGCGCATGGGCGCGTGCGAGTAGCCGAACCGCCAGGCGTAGCGGGTGATCAGCGTATCGCCTCTCTCGTCGAGCAGCATGATGGAGAACATTTGATAGTCGATGAGTCGGCGCAGAAGCTGGCCCACGCGCTCCAGCAGGGGATCGAGATCGAGGATCGACGCCAGCTCGATGGATATCTCGTTGAGGACTTCGAGGGTCTGCGCCTGGCGTGAGACGCGAGCGTAGAGACGGGCGTTTTCGATGGCCTGGGCAATGCGTGAGGCGGTGAGGGTGAGGGTATGCAGATGCTCGGGGCGGAAATAGCCTTCCAGCTCGCTTTCCAGGTCCAGCACGCCGATGAGGCGATTTTTGGCGATGAGAGGGACGGCGAGCTCGGAGCGCACTTCGGGATTGGCGGAGATGTAGCGTTGGTCCTGGGTGACGTCATTGACGAGGATGGGCTGGCGGGTGAGCGCCACCTGGCCGACGATGCCCTTGCCGATGGGAATGCGGATGCGCGACGCCTGCGCGCTGTGGCCGATCTGAAAGCGCATGCGCAGATCATGGGTGCGGTCGTTGAGCAGGAAGATGGCGAAGATGCGGTACTGAATCAGCGCGCGCACCAGCTCGGATGTGCGATTGAGCAGAGTCTGCAGATCGAGCGTGGTGTTGAGGGTATCGGTGAGCTTCATCAGATACGCGGCGTCGACCGCCACGATGCGCGGGTTGGCGGGGTCGATGGGCGCATCCTGGGCGGGGCGGTAGTCGCCTTCGAAGTCGTGAGTCTCGGGCTGCGCTGGGGTTTGGTCTGGCATGAGGCTTCGAAGGGAATGATAAAGGATTCTTCGCCGAGGATGTCGAATCGAGGGCAGTGTTGTCTGGTTGCCGCGTGTCATGCGCAAGAAATGGAGCACAAATCTTCCCGCGGTCTCAAACCGGCCTGGTGCGGAGAATTTCAAAGCGCCGTTTGAGCCGCAGGAAGGGGCTCTCCAGGAACATGTAGGAAAGTTTTGCGGCAAGCATGGTGATAGGAAGGGCAAGGAGAAATACAAAGAGCCAGTAGAAATGGTAAGAAAACCGGCCGAGGAGGTCTGCGACCAGTGTAATCACCATCAGGTGATAGACGTAAAGGCCGTAAGAAATCCTTCCCGGGCCAATCGACCAGCGGGGCAGCCAGACGGGATCGAGGAAGCAGAATCCGTGCAGGATTGCGGAGCAACCCAGAGCGATCAGCGCGTCTAAGGTAAAGAAGAATCTCGATTCAGGGCTGGGGTACGGGCAACTACTCCGCGCCCAGCTCGCGGAGGATGGACACGGAAGCGGAGGCGCCGATGCGGTTAGCACCAGCCTCCAGCATCGCGCGCAGGTCATCGAGGGAACGGATGCCGCCGGCAGCTTTGACGCCGCAACGCCCGCCCGCTACGCCGCGCATCAGAGCCACATCTGCTGCGGTTGCACCCGCCGACGCGAAGCCGGTAGAGGTCTTGATAAAGTCCGCGCCGGACTGGATGGCAATTTCGGAGCCGCGAAGCTTTTCTTCGACGGTGAGCAGCGCAGTTTCGAGAATCACCTTGAGGATTGCGCCGTTATGGTGGACAACATTAGCCACAGCGTGAATGGCGTGCTGGACGGCGTGGTGATTGCCGCTCTTGAGCTGGCCGATGGGGATGACCATGTCCAGTTCGCGGGCGCCGAGGCGGGTGAGGGCAGCGGCTTCCTGGCGCAGCGTAGAAACCAGGGAAGCTCCCAACGGGAATCCGATCACCACGCCTACGGGCACGCCGGTTCCGGCAAGGATGCCAACCGCGGTTGCGGCCCATATGGGGTTGACCATGGCGCATGCAAAGCGATAGCGCGCCGCCTCATCGCAGAGGTTCTCGATTTGCAGGCGCGTAGCCTCCGGCTTCAGCAGTGTGTGGTCAATCACTGCGGCGAGCGAATGCCAATCGGACAGAGTTCTGGCTGTAAATGCCGCTGAATCGAAGGTGCCATGATCAAATTCGAGATCGGATTCCTGAGCGGGAGGGATGGCTTGCATTGGGCCGTACTCCTTGGCGTTCTGCGCGCTCGAACCATCGCGCAGCTTCTCCGGGAGACGAGTATAAAGCCTGCGCGACTTGCGGGCCAATTCCATAGATGCAGATGCGAATGCCTCGTAGGTCCGGCACTTACACAAAATATGCAACAGGCTATGCCGCGACGGAGTTATTCCGGGTGATCCGGGGACATCAGGCAGATATCAGGGAGGTTGCGGTAGCGCTCCGCGTAGTCCATGCCGTAACCAATCACAAAAAGGTTGGGAATGGAAAAGCCAACGTAATCGGCGTCAATTCTCTCGATGCGGCGCGAAGGCTTGTCCAGCAAGGTTGCAATGCGCAGCGTTTTAGGCCGGTGCTGCAAAAAGATCTTACGCAGGTAGGAAAGCGTGAGCCCGGTATCGAGGATGTCTTCGACCACGAGCACGTTTTTGCCTTCAATCGGCTCATCCAGGTCTTTGATGAGCTTGACCGCGCCCGACGAACGTTGCCCCTTGCCGTAACTCGAAGTGGCGACGAAATCGAATGTGGCGTCTACCTGAATGGCGCGGGAAAGATCGGAGAGGAAAAACGCCGCACCTTTCAGCACCCCGACCATTACCAGCTTTTCGCCGTTCAGGTCGCGGGTGATCTGCGCACCCATTTCCGCCACGCGCTCGGCAATCTGCTGGCGCGTGTAGAGGACCTGAAGTCCCTGATATGCAATGGTTGCCATGTACTCAGTATCACCCGGATAGCGGGTCTTTTGGGGAAGGCGATTGTGAATATCCGGAGGAGTTAAGATGGGTGCGCCTTCCCCATTCAGCCCGCGTCTATACTGAGGAAGGAATGATTCCCTATCTTCATCTTGGTCCAATTCACCTGCCCACTTTTGGGCTGATGTTGTGGGTCGCAGCGGTGGCGGGGGCGTTTTTGGTTGACCGCGCATT
The DNA here is from genome assembly GCA_030038435.1 of Acidobacteriaceae bacterium. GTDB lineage: Bacteria > Acidobacteriota > Terriglobia > Terriglobales > Acidobacteriaceae > Telmatobacter. The sequence goes on from JASHOY010000418.1 coordinate 6,644, forward strand.
CAAGCGAGCCCATCTCGATGCCGACGCAGTAGGAATGGTGGCCGTAGCTGTGGTCGCCGGCATCATCGGCGCCAAGCTGTGGCATGTGCTCGATACGCCCTCCGACTTCCGCGCGCTGGGCTGGCGTGCGCTATGGGATCCGGCGGGATTTGCCTGGTACGGCGGGCTCACTTTCGGCATCCTGGCGCTGGTTTACCAGGGCTGGAAAGCCAAGGTAGGGGCAGTGCGCATCCTCGATCTGGCTGCGCCGGCCGCGGCCGCCGGCTACGGCATTGGACGCATCGGGTGTTTTCTCTCCGGCGACGGAGACTACGGCATTCCCGTGCACACCGTGCATTTCCTGCTGTGGACCTTTCATCCCTGGGGTATGGCCTTTCCGAACGGCCTGGTACCCACTTACGTTCCTGTGTATCCCACGCCGCTCTATGAACTGGCAGGTGGTCTGGTGATTGGCTGGTGGCTGTGGCGGCAACTCGGCAAGCCGCATGCGACAGGGATGATTCTCGGCCAGTACCTGGTGCTGACCGGCCTGGCGCGTTTTCTGGTGGAGTTCATCCGGCGCAATCCCAAGGTGCTCTGGGGGTTGACGAATGCGCAACTGGCGAGCGTGGGGGCCATGATCGGGGGCGCAGGCATCATCTTGTGGTGCTCGCGGCAGCCGGTTGAAGCCACTGCGCCGGCGAAAGAGAAAGCATCTGCCGCGGTGCAGAAGCCTGCGTAAATCACCAGCCTCAAACAAAATGATTTCGAAGCCGGCGGGCGCCAATCCCCGCTTCCAAAATCGCGAACTTGGGCACCGAAAATTGGCAAAAGCCAATTTGTCGGATAGCTGGCGATCCCGGGCTCGTCAAGTACAGCGATGCAGATTCACTGTCACTGACGAGCCGCGGCAGGGCGAGTCAGATTGCGGTGGGATGAGCGCTTTAAGGCTTGATGAGCGCGAGGCCCGATTCGGGGTCGATTTTCTTGTGCAGTTTTTCGGGGGTCTCGATGAGCACCACCTCGCAGGTGGGGCGCACCCGGGCTTCCATCAGGTGGCCGCCGTGCGCCGTGCCGTCGGATTTCGCTATCACTACGTGCGCATGCACCTGCGGCTTTGCATCGGCCAAGGCAACGTCGCCGATCAACGACACCAGTTCCACCTGCTCGTCCACGGTTACAGAGGGGCGGTAGCGTTTCGCGTCCCAGTCGAACCAGCCAAGCTTTACCGATGAGAAAGCACCGATAGCCTTGAAGCTGCTACCGGCGAGCTTTTGATCGGCGGCAAACTGCTTCAGCCCTGCGGCCAGCTCCTCGCCGGTGGCGAAGGTGATGATGTATGTTTTTGGCTGCTGCTCGAGGATTTTGAAATGCATGAGATCTCCCAGATTGTGGGCACCGGCATGAGTGGCGCGAGGCCGCATCAGACCGTTGCGATGCGCATCCTCGGGCGATCGATGTCCGCGCTTCAGGCACCCGCTTTCATGGCATGGTGAGGTTGCCGACTCGCGGCTTGACAAGCACATTTCTGTGCACCGAGAATGGGCTTGAATGCGCGGGGAGACAGTTCCCACGAAGAAGACGAACGACTGCTAGTTCCGACGCGTAAGGGGTTCTCCACGCGGTTTGCGTGACGCAAAGGATTCTCCGGCAGTGATTCGCTCAAAGCCAACCCGGACTACCCGGCGGCTTGATCGATGCCGTACCTTCTCTTTCACAGCAGTTCAGACGCATGGTGAAAAGGGACGGAGCGGTCCCTGCATCTTCAGACCTGGCGATTCATCTCCGAACATGCATCCACGCAGATGCGTGCCAGGGATGGCCTGCGCGGCGATGTGCCACGGCCTTCTGCCTGTGAAGACCATTAGACTCCGAGGAACGGCGAGCCGCGAGCGGAGCCCGCCTTCTGCTCTGCATCGAACCAGATTAGGAAGATAAGCTCGCCGGGACTGGAGAATCCTGATCCGGCGAAAGATGGAAAAGAAATTAGAAGGAGAATTAAATATGGGTACCCCTATCACTAATGTGTCTTTCGGCAAAATGACTTCAAGCCTCGGTTCCAGAGCGGTGGCCGTGTCCACTGTCGGCTATTTGTGCCTCGGCCTGGCGGGATGGATGATCTCAATGTCGGCTGCCGGGTGGTTTCACGGAACATACGCACTGGGCCTGCTTTATCCGCTGTCGGTGGTGCTTGCAGTCATGGGCATTCTTGGCTTTGTCTCCGGCCGCGGGCTTGACTCGATCGTCTTTTTCACGGGCGCCATCCTTTTCAGTACATCCAGCGCGTACATGGGGATGGCCGGCATGGGGAGGACCGCGCAGCCGGCTTCGTTTTTGGGGTGGTTCGCCTGCCTGTTCGCGATTTTCTTTGGCTACATCTGGGCGGGCTCGTTCCACAGCGGGCGGGGACGTTCGATCTTCCTGCTGGGCACGTGGGTGACGATGATCCTGGCGGCGATCGGGGCCTGGACGGGTGTCGATGGGTTCTTTATGGCGTCGGGCTACATCGGACTGATTACGTCGGCAGTTGCCATGATCGTGTCGGGGAATGAGGTAATCCGGCTGGGCAGCAGCATGGACCCGAATATCGAAACTGCAGGACCGACGGTGAAGCCGATAGCGGCCGATTGATTGAGTTTCCCGAGGGTGGGCCGCGCCGCGGCTGGCAGGTCATGGGCGTAGAGTGCTAACAGGCGCTAAATGCGTTTGATAAACGCAAGAGCTTCGGCCAGCCGCGGGAAAAGCGCCTCTTCGGCTTTGAATGCTTCAGAGTGTACACAGCGGCGCAACCCGCGCATTTTCACGGGATGCTTCAGGTGGAGCATCTCGTGGTAGAGCAGATATTCAATTGCGTAGCGCGGGCTTGAGGGGCGGTCAAAGACACGGCTGACCACAATGGTGTTGTGCGCGGCATCATAATGACCCAAGGAGCGCTTGGCGTGGTGTTCGCTCCAGGTCAGTTCCGGACGGCCGAGCAGCCCTCCGAAGAAACGCATGTTGAGCGCATCAAAGACTTCTTCAAGGTTGTAGAAGCGACCCTCGGGGCCTGCGCGCCTCTTATTTCCCCGTGCATTACGAATCAGCTCGGTTTGGCGGACCACCGCGGCGCTCGAGGCGAAACGCTTGTATCGCAGGTTACGCGCCGGATCGATGGGTTTCCGGTAAAGCTTGGCCAGCAGAATATGAGCGATGGCATGAAGCACGCTCTCAGGCGCGCCTTCGAGCAGATCGGAAAGGCTGACCAGTATCTGGCCATCGCGCAGGCGAATTGTCGTATTCAGCGAAGTAAAGCGGCGAAAGCGTACCGTGATGGGCGGCATGGGCGCACGCGGGCGCAGAATTCTGTACTGCTCTGCAAAGATCTGAAGTAAGTCGCGGGTCACCAACCATGAGAATAGCAAAACCCGCGAATGGCGGAATTTGCCTTGCTGGTTAATGCTGTGCCTGAGTGGAGGGCATCTGCCAAACCTGGCCGGCGCGATCTTTGTGTTCTGCGAAATATTTTTCCTGATCCTGGAGCATCTGGCGGGCCTGATCGGCGAGATCGTTGCTGCTGTCCAGGGCGTCGGTTCGGGCCAGGTCGAAGCTCGACTCACTGGGCAGGCCGTTGAGTATGGATTGCCAGCGTTGAATTGACTCATTCAGCGGCTTCAGCGCTTTGCGAATGTCGGACTTGCGATCGGAGTAGACGTCAAGGTTCGATCCCAGCTCATCCATCAGGTCGGCGAAATCTTCCAGGTCGTCGGCCATGCGATCATTGCGCGCGGGGGTATCGGCCCGTTTGGCCAGGGCCTTGATGGCGTCGGCGTGCTCGTCAAGAAACTTGTTGTAAAGATGGACACGCTCCAGTGGATCGATGCCGGCCTGGGCGACCTCCTGAGCCTGAGCAGGGGTCAACGGGTCCTCCACCTGCCTTTGCGCGGATAATGGCGCGGCAACCGTCAGCAACACCAATGCGCAGATTAAAACCAATGGCCGCATGGATCCGAGTCCTCCGCCTGAGCATCAGCCTGGCAAAAGGCAGGCGCGCGGGATTATGCCGCATCTTGCGGCAGAATACAACGTTTGACTGCGGAAAGTGGATATTGTTCTTTTCAAGATCCACAGTGACAAAAAGCTGCGGACCGGCTGCGGCTTATCGTCCCGACTTGCAGATTACTGGTTGAACACCTGCATCATGGTTGCGTCCTGCGCCTGATTCACATCGGCGATGGTCTGCTGAATCAGGGGACGATACTGGTAGTCGCTGGAGTGAAGCAGTTCGGTCAGCCGGAAAGCGGCGCTGCTTAGCAATAGCTCGGCGTGTTTCAGCCGCTTGTCGTTTCTGGCCACCGAAAGGTGAATCTTTCGGGAGACGAGCTGAATCTGTTTAAGCAGTGCGGAGGCCCGGTTCACATCGCCGGCCGCATACTGCCGGAGGCTGAGATCGGTCATTTCATGCATGATCTCGGCGTAAAGGAAGCACTGTTCCCGGGGCTGGGCGTGGCTGGCTTTGGCCTCGAGCATTTCGATGGCCTGTTGTTCGGAAGGTATGTCGCCGGCCGAGGCGGCAAAAACAGGGATAGCCGCGAGGCTCAAGGCCGCAACTAATGCGATTGGGACTGTCGACCGCATAATCTACTCCCCTGCGGTTCTTACCCCCCACGCCGTCCCCGGTGAATTTATCCCGCCGCAGAACCCCAGAAACCTTGAAAAAAGTAAATCGCGGCGGCTTCGACATGCCGCAGGCAAATGGTGCGGGTTTTTACCGCAGTTATCATAACTCTCTATCGTCGTTGGTCAATACCCTATTTTTCCAGCACCTGGAGACGTTGTCGCGCTTGCCACTCCTGATTGGGAAACTTCCCGTCGGCCGATTCCAGAAAATGGTGATAGTAAGCCGCCGCCTGAGTCTTTTGGTGCAGCGTATCGTAAGATGTAGCCCAAAGAAAGTAGGTTGATGCATTTTCTGGAAGAAATTTTGATCGCATCGTAAGAGCGTGTATTGTTATCGAAGGCTGGCCGGTTTTTGACGCAGTGAAGGCGAGCCCGCTCCACCCCTCGGGATTGGCGGGATCCAGCTCCGTCACCTTCGTAAATACCTCGAAGGCCTGAGTGAATTGTTGCTCCTCCACCAGATTCTGGCCGTGGGCGACGAGCAGGTCCTCATTGCTGGGACTGGATGCCAGCAGGCTGGTGTAAAGCTGATCGGATGCCGCATATTGGCCGGCCTCGGAGAGCAGCTCAGCCAGCATGCGCGTGATTCCGGTGTCGTTGGGATGGGCCTGATGGAGCTTTTCGGCCAGCGGTAAGGCCTCGGGTTTGTCCTGATCGGCCAGCACCAAGGTCAATTGCGCGGTGAGCACAGGATCGTTGGGCAGTTGCGCGAGGGCAGCGCGGAGGACGGTTTCGGCCTGGGGATACTGTTTTTGCTCGATGAGAAGGTGAGCCAGGCCGGAGCTGGCTGTCTCAGATTTCGGGTCTTTGGCGAGCACGCGGCGATAGGCGGCGGCTGCGGCATCGTCCTGACCGGTGTCTTCAGCGAGGCTGGCGGCCAGCAGCGTGTCATCCTCGGTCTCAGGCGAAAGCTTCAATGCCTGCAGCAAGTCGTTCGAGGCGTCAGCCGCGTTTCCGGGGCGGCCTGGCCGTGGGCGATCGATCTGCGCCAGCGCGCGCCAGGCGCGGGCCATGAGCTGGGGACCGCCAGCTCCAGGAGGGAGCGTAGTGGCAGTGGCAAGTTCAGTGCGTGCCTGGTCGAGTTTGCCTTCCCGTGCCAGGAGAAGTCCGAGGGCGAGATGAGCCTCGAATGATTTTGGGTCGGCCTGGGTGGCTCGGAGGTAGAGGGAGGCCGCGGCATCGAGATGGTTTTCCGCGTCGGCTACATAGCCGGCGTCAAAGAGAGCGCGGGCATCTGCGGGATGTGCTTTGAGCCATGGCGTCAGAATACCGTCGGCGGCATTCCAGTCGGATTTGGCGATTGCGGCTTCGGCGTCAAGGACCTGCTGGGCGACGGTTTGCGCATCGGGTGTGGAGGATGTCGCCGACGGCACGGCGGGAGCGGATTGCTGAGCCAGCGAAAATGCAGGCCATGCGAACACGGCCAACAGGGAAGCAAAAACAACGGAGCGAAGCACGAATTCCTCTCTTTGACATTCTAAAAGGCGATGCGCGCCATTGCCCGCTGCCGATTCAGGGCTACCGGATTTCGAGGTGTGGGAAGACTTTCTCGTGGAAGGGTACGAATTCATCGCCGGGCCTTTCAAAACTACTGCCATATATAGAGCCAGATCCGAATGCAATCGCCAAGGCTTCCCATTGGCTCGCATGCGGCGCCTGATCCTTGAGCGGTTGCCCTATTGACCAAGGAGGTCTTTTGAAGTCATCGGATCGAGCCGGCAACTCGGATACGGCTGATAGAACTCTTCATGGTAATTTCAGGTTCGGAGATTAGCTTTACGCGGCCAGTGAATTTGTTGTTGCCTAGCCGAGGTAATGTCTTCGGGTGACGATGGGTATGTATGAGAAAAAGGCAACTAGGGCTAGACTAAAAGCATCTTTGAAGAGTACTGGTGCGATCGGATACTTCCCTGGGGTGCCTTCCCTCGATCTGCGCCGCTTCCGGGGGTGATCAGATGATATTTGGCACAATGCAGCTAATCCCCTTGTCTTCCGCATATCTGTGTCAGGACTGCAATTGTGTGGGAAATAACGCGAATCAATGCCCGGGATGCGCATCTTCTGCGCTTCTGGGGCTTGCCTGCGTGTTGGACCGCGAACCAAAGAAAGAACCTGTGTCCTCTTACCTGGAATTTCCTGCAATGGCTGCATAACATAAGTAGCTGCCGCGACTGCCTTATTCGCAGCGCATTGAGCCGTATGCCGTAGGTCCAGACAACAGTTCGAAAACAGGATCACGCGTACGGCGGCAAACAGTCAGCATTTCGTTCTTTCCGAGTTATAGTCCGGCAAATGGCGTGTGCTCACGTAGCGCAGATGAGGAATTGTTTTTCCCGAGCTGCTCGAACCCACCGGAGCCCAGCACGCCGCGAGGAAGTCGCGTGCCTGCGCGCTTCCAGTCCGTACGCGTGGTCACGGAGCCGGCATCGGCGTGTGGGTAGCCTTCAGCCATTGATCTGCCGTTGAAAGCGCAAAAATGACCGGCCTTTTATAATGAGAATGGCTGATTGCACCCATAGGCCTGCGAAGCAGGCAGGGATGCGGCCGGCCGATTCTTGCGCGGTGCTTTCCCTTTGAACGATGCCATCATTATCCGCGGTGCGCGGACGCATAATCTGAAGAACATTTGCTGCGAAATTCCGCACGGCAAGCTGACGGTGGTCAGCGGCGTGTCGGGATCGGGCAAGAGCTCGCTGGCCTTCGACACCATCTATGCCGAGGGCCAGCGGAGGTATGTTGAGTCACTTTCCTCTTACGCGCGGCAGTTTCTGGAGCGCATTGAGAAGCCGGATGCCGACCTCATTGACGGTCTGGCGCCAGCAATTGCCATCAAGCAGAAAAACACCACGCGGAACCCGCGGTCGACGGTGGCTACGGCCACAGAGATCTACGATTACCTGCGCTTGCTCTATGCTCGATGCGGCGAAGTCCACTGCGTTTATTGCGATGGCCTGGTGAAACGCGATTCGGTGGACGAAGTTGCGGAAGCGGTGCTTGCGTCGGGCGAAGGAACGCGCCTGAATGCGCTGTTTCCGGTGATGCGCAATGATGTCGCCGCAGTGGAGGCGCAGGCCAAACCGGCAAGAGTTTCTAGTCGCGCGGCAAAGACCGATGGCCGGGCCGCAGGCAGAAGCAAGGCGGCTGCGTCGGTGGCCGATTCTCCGCACAGCGAAGCGCTGAAGGCGCGCCTTGAAGAATTGCGCGCGGGCGGCTTCAATCGCCTCTGGCAGCAGGGGCGTATTGTTGAATTCTCGACGCCCGAATCGCTGCTCGATCTCGATTTCACTTTTCCCGTGTTTGTGCTCTTGGACCGTATTGTGGTGAACGCCGAGAATCGCTCGCGCATTGTGGACGCGGCCGAAATCGCTTATCGGGAAGCCGGCGAGGTGATTTTCGAGGAGGCGCCGCGGGAGCAAAATGCCGAGCGCCGGCGGCTGCGTTTCTCCGGCGCTTATGAATGCATCAATTGCCATCGCGCGGGCCGCGAGCCGGAGCCGCGCCTGTTCAGCTTCAACAATCCTTTTGGCGCCTGCCCGCGCTGCCAGGGCTTCGGCAACACCATGGATTACGACCTGAACCTGGTGATTCCCGACAAAAATCTGAGCCTCAATGACGGCGCCATTGATCCATGGAACCGGCCGAAGTATCGCGCGTGGTTCAACGAGCTGCGCAAAGAGGCGCCCGAACTCGGCGTTCCCCTCGAGGTTCCATGGCACGACTTGCCCGAAGAGGCGAGAGAAATAGTTCTGCGCGGCAAGAACGGCTTTCCCGGAGTCTTTGGCTTTTTCGCCCAATTGGAGCGCAAAAAGTACAAGCTGCACGTGCGGGTGATGCTCAGCAAATATCGCGGTTATGCCGAATGCCCCGACTGCCGCGGGCAGCGATTGCGAGCCGAAGCGCGTTCTGTGCGCATCCAAGGCAAAAACATCTGCCAGGTTGCCGCCTTCACGATTGCCCAGGCGAAGGAGTTTTTCTCTGCGCTGACGCTCACCCGCGCCCAGGAAGAGATTGCGGGGCCGATTCTGGAAGAAGTGCGCCAGCGGCTGATTTTTCTCGATGCGGTAGGTCTCGAGTACCTCACACTGGATCGCCTGGCATCGACTCTCTCCGGTGGAGAGGCGCAGCGCATTCAACTGGCTACCTCGCTGGGGTCGCAGCTTGTGGGCGCGCTCTATGTGCTCGACGAGCCGTCGATTGGTCTGCACACCCGCGACACAGCGCGTCTGGTTCATATCCTGGAAAAACTGCGCGACCTCGGCAATACCATTCTGGTGGTGGAGCATGACGCCGACATCCTGCGCGCCGCCGATCACCTGCTCGATCTTGGTCCCGGCGCCGGTGAGTTTGGCGGTAAGCTGCTCGCCGAAGGTGTGGTCGCGGAGATCGAGGCTAATCCCAATTCGCTTACTGGCCGCTATCTTTCGGGCAGATTGTCAATTCCCGTGCCGACACGCCGGCGCGAGCCCGGCCGTGAAAAGCTGGTTCTGCGCGGCGCACGTGCAAACAACCTGCACGGCCTTGACGTGGAAATTCCCTTGCGCCTGCTGGTCGCCGTCACCGGAGTCTCCGGTTCAGGCAAATCGACGCTGGTACACCAGGTGCTCTATCGCGCCGTGGCGCGGGCGCTGGGGCAGAGCGACGGCGGCGATCCTGCCGGGGTGTTCACCTCGCTCGCGGGTGCGGAACGGCTCAACGATGTGGTGCTCGTGGATCAGACGCCCATCGGCCGCACGCCGCGCTCCAATCCCATCACTTATATCAAAGCCTTCGATCTGATTCGCGAACTTTTTGCCGCGCAGCCCGAAGCCAAGCGGCTTTCGCTCACTCCCGGACATTTTTCTTTCAATGTTCCCGGGGGGCGCTGCAATACCTGCGAGGGTGACGGCACGGTGACCGTGGAAATGCAGTTCCTGGCCGACGTGGAATTGCCCTGCGAAGACTGCAACGGCACGCGTTATCAGCCGCGCATTCTTGAGGTGCAGTACAAAGGCAAGAACATTCATCAGGTGCTGCAGATGACGGTGAAAGAGGCGCTGCGCTTTTTCTCCGGGCAGACCAAGCTGCTGGAAAAGCTGGCGGTACTGGACGAAATCGGGCTTGGCTACCTGCGGCTCGGGCAGTCGGCAACCACGCTTTCCGGCGGAGAAGCGCAGCGCGTCAAACTGGCTGCGCACCTGGCTTCGGTTCGCGCGGCCAACGCCACGGCACGGCCGTCGCAGGCCAGCCGCGTGCTCTACATCCTCGATGAGCCGACCACGGGGCTGCACTTTGATGATGTATCGAAGCTGCTCACCGCGCTGCGCAAGCTTATCGACGGCGGCGGGTCGCTGATTGTCATCGAGCACAACCTCGATGTGATCAAGAGCGCGGACTGGGTCATCGAT
>JASHOY010000419.1 GCA_030038435.1 Acidobacteriaceae bacterium
TGGCAAAACCGGACTGCAACCGACGGTTCCGATCGAAGGGCATCAAAATCGGTAAAGTTGGAGAGCGACGGAAACGCAATCACCGCGACGCGCAGAGGCCTGGCCTCACCAGGAATGGACCATCGAGCAGCATGGTTCAAATCAGAGGCAGGCAAACCGAGGCTGTCCTCTTCGTCGAGACAGAGATGCTCAAGATATGGCACGACGCCGAGACACGGCTTTCCGATCCGGTCTTCCATTGTGCGGATACCCGACGCGAGCAGCGAAACATCTCCGCGAAACTTGTTGATGACGAAACCGCGAATACGTGCCCGTTCCTCGGGCTCCAGCAAATCGACTGTTCCCAGCAAGGAGGCAAAGACACCTCCGCGATCAATATCGCCAATAAGCAGGCAGGCGGCGTCGGCCATCTTCGCCATACGCATGTTCACGATGTCGTGCTGCTTCAGATTGATCTCGGCCGGCGAGCCCGCGCCTTCGAGAACTATCACGTCATTCTCTGCCGCAAGCTCTTGATAGCTTTCGCGGACAAACGGCATCAGCTCCTCGACCCGGCGCTGGTGATATTCCGCAGCCGAAAGGCGTCCCCAAATCTTGCCGTGGACGATCACCTGTGAAGTCATGTCGCCCGCAGGTTTCAGCAGAATGGGGTTCATATGAACCGACGCTGGGACCCCTGCAGCCTCAGCTTGCAGTGCTTGGGCACGTCCGATCTCAAGCCCCTCGGCCGTAGCTGCCGAGTTGAGAGACATGTTCTGCGATTTGAAGGGCGCAACCCGATGGCCCTGCTGGGCAAAAATTCGACAGAGTGCTGCGGTGAGAAGAGACTTCCCGGCATGCGAACTCGTTCCGAGCACCATTACTGCGCGGGCCGTCATGGGGCATGTTCCTCGGAATACCGGTCGTAGGAAACAACTGTCTTGAGGTCGACACGTCTTTCCCACCCGAACCGTTCGAGATCCGGCTCCGCGGCAAAGCCTTCGACAAAACCGAGGCAGAGATACGCTACGAGCGTCAGATGGTCCGGGATGTTGAGCAAATTACAGAGCTTCGTTGGATCGAGAATGCTCACCCACCCGACGCCGACGCCTTCGCCGCGGGCGGCGAGCCAGAGATTCTGAATCGCGCAAACAGTCGAGTAAATCGCTGTCTCCGGCATGGTTTGCCGTCCCAGTCCATGGCCGCGCTCGCTCGCCCGGTCACAAAGGACGCAGAGGTTTTGCGGCGCCTCGAGGATTCCCTCCAGCTTGAGCCCGGAATATCGTTCTGCCTGCTCGCCGCTGAAGCTATCGAGAGCTCGCACATTGGCTTCCTCGAAGATCTGACGGACAGCCTTGCGAATGCCATAATCCCGGATCACGATGAACCGGGATGGCTGCATGAACCCTACCGACGGGGCGCTGTGGGCTGCCGCGAGCAGACGTCCGATCAAATCTTCCGGCAGAGGGGTGTCGAGAAACCCGCGGCGCACATCGCGCCGCTCCGCGATGACCCGGTAGACCGCTTCACGCTCGGCTTTGTTGAAGGGAGGATGCGGATTCATTGGCCGGCTCACCACGCTCTCGAAAATTTAGGCCCAGTATTGCTTCCATCGCGCAGCCGACTATCGATGCCTGCGTTGTGTTCGATCAGGCGGCCGAAGAGCCAGATCACATCTGAGAGGCGATTGAGGTAGGCCAGCACCTCGGGCTGGACCGATGCACCACTCTCCACGAAGCGAACGGCGCAGCGTTCGGCACGGCGGCAGACGGTGCGCGCCATCTCATAAGCCGCCGACTCTGCATGTCCACCGGGTAACGACCAGTCGCCGAGGATGCCCTCTGTCGCCTCGATCCTATGGACAAGATCGGTCAGCTTGTCCACATCTTCGGTGGAGATCGCAGGCGGCTTTTTCTTGCTTTCCGGTGGTGTCGCCAGCGCGGACCCGACGCGAAATAACGTTCTCTGGATATCCTCAGTCCATGCCGCAATCTCTTTGTCCTGGCAGATACTGCGGGCAAAGCCGAGATGTGTATTTAGCTCATCGATTGAGCCATAAGACTCGACGCGAAGATCGGCTTTAGAAACCCGGATGCCACCGGCGAGTCCCGTCTGTCCTCCGTCGCCACGTTTGGTTGCAATGCTCATCGGTTTTCTCCTTGAAGGGTATAGGTCTCCTCCACTGTGATGCGAAGGGTCTTGATGAGAGGAGAGCGGTGATATTCAATCACGAGGGCGTCGTCGAGAAAATCGACGACCCGCGGCGGTATAGCTGAGAAAAGCATCTCTTCCGGAAAGAACCAGGGGTGCACGGCGCCGAGCTCTTCGATCGTTCGGGCACGCACAACGATCGCGGGGAGATGATAGATACCCCCTTGCAGGCACCAGTACGCCCGATGATAGCCATCCCGTAGAAACCAGCGGTCACGGTACTGTGCAACCTCAAAGAATGGGCTGCCTGAATGAACCGCAATCGGGTTGGAACTGTCGTCCGTGATGCGGAAATGCAGGTTGGGACTTGAGGAGCGAAGCAAAACAGATGCGTCGCTTCGAACAGCGTCGCAGACAACAGGCGCCGGCTTTGCGAAGCAGAGATCGATCAGGCGATCCCAATCGTCTGCGGCAAGCATGGGAGGTTCCTGCGCTTCCGAATCAAGAATGATTCGGCGCTGGAAAGCAAGGAGGAGGCGAAGATCGACGACGCCCAGAAACCAGTCAAGCCCAGCCATCTCCGCGCGAAGGTCGGCACGCGGCTCCTGTTCAGCGAATCGCTCTCGCAATCCGTCGTCAACGGGTGCCACGAGGGCCGGCTTAGTTTCAAACGGCATTCTCCTGGATACGAGAGCCTGGGCGGAGTCCGGATGAACACAATAGGTCTCGGGGCGGTACTCATCTCGATCAAGGCCCCACGCGGCGAGCTCTCTTACCCGCATCTTCGCTTCGCTCATATGAGCCTCCCTGGCTGATAGCGGAAGAACCCGCAGTACGCCTTGGTCTGTTCCCAGGCTTCTTGCTCGTCAAGTCCACATAGCGAACGCAGCACGACTCGCATAACGC
>JASHOY010000420.1 GCA_030038435.1 Acidobacteriaceae bacterium
ACATCGCTGGGAAGCACTCCACGCTCCACCAGGTCAGACTTCGCCCGGTAGGGCCTGAAACGCACGATGCGCTGCGCCCAGCTCCGCGTCATTCCCGGCACCTTCATCAGTTCTGCAAGGCTCGCGTGGTTGATGTCAACCCGCGTTTCCGCTGGCGGAACGGCACGGTCGGCGTGTCCGGTTCGCTGTTCAGCCGCAGGCGCAGGAGTTAAGCCAAAAACCGGGAACGCGGCCAAAGCCGCCGTCGCCAACAGCACGCCAATGAACCTGTTTGGCATCGCTCCATTCTCTGCTGCCCGTGCTGCAATCGCAAGCCCGAAGTTCCGCCCTGGCAAGTGAGCCTGCAACGACAGTGTTGTGCCGGCTTCCGTAAAATAAAACCAGATTCAAATGGCGACTTCCCCAACCGCTGCCCGTGGTTCCAGCCGATCCCGCCTTTTCGGCAAGGTGCGGATCGCGTTACTGATCGCGCTCCTCGTTCTGTTTTCACTGTGCCTGATCTTCTCCTGGATGACGCGAGGAGCGATGGCCAATCTCGCTTTCATGAGGCGGCAGTCAGAAGCCGGAGGGGCGCAGGGTCAACCCGGTTCAGTGAATCTTCAGCCCTGGCAAACGGCGGAGGCGCTGGCTTCCATGGCGGTGACCGCCGAGGAAATCGAGTATGCTCGTGAGGCCGAACGTCTTGCCGATCACGAGGTGGATCAGGCCTTCGCCGCGGCTCTTCGCTCCGCGGCCTTGCAAGAGCGCCATCGCGTGCTCACCGGTCAGGCATTGGCGCTTTCGCGGAGAGTGGCGCTGCTTCAGAAAGTGATCGCGCAGGACCAAGCCCTCGTGCAGAGCCTGAAGGCCAAGACTGGGAGCCCGGCGGGCACGGCAAAGGGCGCTGTAAAGACAGCGGTCACCAGCGATGCCTTACAGGTGGCAGAGGCACAACTGGGCCTCGACTCGGATGAGTTGACCGACGCGCAACGCGATCTTGATCGCGCCTCCGGCGACGTGAGCGTGCGCCTGAAAAACGAACTGGCCGCGCACGAGGCGTCGATGCGCAAATACGACAGCGAGCTGAATAGCGACGGCGAGACCGCCGTGGTCAGCGAGAAGCGTCATACGACGCTGGCCGCCCGAATCGTAGCCTGGCTGAACCAGCGCAACCGCGTTGCACTCATCGGGCAGGCGAAGCAGGAAGCGCAAAATGATGCCGGCAACATTACCGCCGAACACAATGCGCTGGAGACACGGGCCAACGCGGCCGCGGCCGCCGCAGCCAAGAAAGGCGCCAATCTCGACGAGATCCAGGACCGCAGCATCGAGCGCGAGATCCTCGCCATCGACGACGACCGAATTCAAACTGACCAGCAACTCGTCACTGTATACAGCAAATGGGACGACCAGGTCCTACTCCAGCACCAGATACTCCTGCACCTCATTCTGCAATCGCTGGAACTGGTTCTCATCATTCTGCTGGGGATGATTCTTGGCGACGCACTGGTACGAAGATTGATGGCGCACCCGTCGCTCGATCGCCGGCAAACACAAACGCTGCGCACGATTCTCGAAGTGTCCATCCAGGTGGTGGGCGCACTGCTGATCGTGCTGGTGTTCTTCGGGCCGCCCCATCAGACCAGCACCATGATCGGGCTGGCCACGGCGGCACTGACCATCTCGCTCCAAGACTACATTCTTGCCTTCCTGGGATGGTTTTCGCTGATTGGTAAGAATGGCATTCGCGTTGGCGACATGGTGGAAATCAATGGCATCTGTGGCGAAGTCCTCGAGGTGGGTCTGCTGAACACCCGGCTGCTTGAAACCAGCGGAATGGCGGAAAAAGGGGAACCCACCGGGCGCCAGATTTCTTTCCTCAACAGCTTTGCGATTCGCGGCACCTGCTTCAATTTCTCCAGTGAGGGCCAATGGCTCTGGGATGAAATCACCATAAGTGTCCCCTCCAGCGAGGATATCTTCACCATAGCCAGAAGCGTTGAAATAGCGGCCATCGAGGAAACTGCCGAAAGCGCGCGCTTGGCCGAAGAGGAGTGGAATCACCATGTCCACGGCACGCGTCTCACCGGTCTCAGTGCTCGCCCGATCATTATGCTGCGTCCTTCCCAGCCGGGTATCGACATCGGCTCGGGCATAGATATTCAGATTCGCTATGTAACGCGTGCGGTGGGGCGCTTTGAGGTGCGCGACCGGCTCTACAGGCAGGTCATCGGGTTGCTGAAGCAGAAGAACCTTCTTCCGCCGCCGAAACCCTACGTCCCCGGCAAGACCCTTCCCGCATCGCCCGCAGAAGCGGGAGTGTAAGCGGACGGGATGCCAACCCAGCCTGCAGCCAGGCCAAAGCACGATGAGGATTGACATCGCGCGGGGCCTGCCTATAGTTTTGATGTAGATGCACAGCAGCCGCCATTGCGCCCACCACCATCATCATCGTGGGACAACCATGCCGGCGGACTGCCATGGCCTGAACTGATCGGCCAGAGAGATTGTAGGAAATACCCAAGCCCGCCGGCGCCACTCGCTGGCGGGTTTCTTCATGCCTGCCACAGAATTCAAGAGAAAGAGGAAATCGAGAAGAACCAATGAGCAACGAATCTGCAATCGATTTTGAAAAAATGGACGGCCTCGTCGCCGGCATCGTTCAAGATGCGCGCAGTGGCGAAGTGCTGATGCTGGGTTTTCTCAACGCCACCAGTTATGCGAAGACACTGGAGAGCGGCTACGTGACGTTTTGGAGCCGCACGCGGCAAAAACTGTGGATGAAAGGCGAAACCAGCGGCAACCGCCTGCGCGTCGTTTCTGCGTCCACCGACTGCGACCGCGACACCCTCCTGTTTCGCGTGGAAGTCGAAGGGGACGGGTTGGTTTGCCACGAAGGCACGGTAAGCTGCTTTACCCGGGCCATCGCTATGAGCGCGGAGAACCTGGAGGCTGTCCGTGACCGATAAGCTTCGTCTCGGAATTCCCAAAGGCAGCTTGCAGGAAGCAACCATCGCGCTGTTCAAGCGGGCCGGCTGGAATATCTATGCCGACGGCCGCTCTTACTTTCCGTCGGTTGACGACAACGAAATCGAATGCATGCTGATTCGCGCGCAGGAGATGGCTCGCTACGTCGATCACGGCGTACTCGACGCTGGCCTCACAGGAATTGACTGGGTGGTTGAGAGCGGCCTCGATGTTCCCAGCGTCACCACGTTGACCTACGCGAAACAGAGCCGGCGCAAAGTCCGGTGGGTGCTTGCCGTTCCGGAGAAGAGCGGCTTTGAGAAAGCTGAGGACCTCGAAGGCAAAATCATTGCCACTGAACTGGTTGAGGTCAGCAAGCGCTATTTCGCCTCGAAGGGCGTCAAGGTCAGGGTTGAATTCAGTTGGGGCGCGACCGAAGTGAAGCCGCCGATGCTGGCCGACGCGATCGTGGAAGTGACGGAGACCGGCAGCTCTCTTAAGGCCAACCACCTCAAAATCATTGACACGGTGATGGAGAGTGAGACGCATCTTATCGCCAGCAAAGCCGCGCTTGCCGACCCGTGGAAGCGCCAGAAGATCGACCAGATTGCAGTCATGCTGCGCGGCGCCATCGACGCCCAGGCGCAGATAGGCCTGATGCTCAACGTCAAGCGCGCCGATCTTCAAGCCGTGCTCGCCGTGTTGCCTGCGCTGAATTCTCCAACGGTTTCGCAGCTCAGCGATTCGGAGTGGGTGGCCGTGAACACCATCCTGGAAGAACGTGTGGCGCGCGACGTGATCCCGCGCCTGAAAGCCGCGCGCGCGGCGGGGATCGTCGAATATCCGCTCAACAAGGTTGTTCTGTAGGCAGGGAAGTGCCAATGAAGCTGATCTATACCGCAGGACGCGGAGCTCGATCCGCGGAACAGGCTCTGGCTGCTTTGGAACACCGCGGCGGCGCCGCATTCGACCGGGTGATGCCGGCCGTTTTGCGCATTGTTGCAGACGTTCGCAGGCGAGGGGATCGCGCATTGCGTCGCTACGCCGCGCAACTCGATGGCCTGCCCGACGCCGCGGCGCTGCAGGTGACGACGGCAGAAATGGCTGGCGCCTGGAAGTCGCTCCACCCGGAGCTTCGCGATGCGCTGTCAACGGCTGCCGCGCAAATTCGCGGCTTTGCCCGCCGCCAGCTTCCGCGGACATGGAATGCTTCCCCACGGGCGGGGGTGACAACCGGCCAGTTGGTGCGCCCGCTTAGTTCGGTCGGCTGTTACGTTCCGAGCGGACGTCATCCATTGCCTTCCACCCTGCTGATGACGGCAATTCCGGCCCAGGTGGCGGGCGTGGAGCGGATTGTCGTGGTTTCGCCAAAACCCGCGCCGGAAGCGCTGGCGGCCGCGCATCTGGTCGGCATCAGCGAGTTTTATCGCGCCGGAGGCGCGCACGCTATCGCTGCCCTGGCCTACGGAACCGGGTCCATTCCGCGTGTCGACAAAATCGTTGGACCGGGCAATCTTTATGTGACCGCGGCCAAGCGCCTTGTGGCATTCGACTGCGCCATTGATATGCTTGCCGGCCCCACGGAAATTGTCGTCGCCAGCAAACGCGGCCGCGCCTCCGATATTGCGTCGGACCTGGTGGCGCAGGCCGAGCACGATCCTGAAGCGCTCGCCATCTTCATCACCACGCGCACAGACCTGGCCAAGGAAGTAATTGCGGAGGCCAGGTTGCGAAGCCGCAGCAACAGCGTCGCGCGGGAGGCACTTGATCGCAACGGCCTGGTCATTGTAGCCGCAGATGCGGATGAAGCCCGGGCCATCACCAACCGCATCGCGCCGGAGCACCTTACCGTCGACGGGGCTGCCGACCTGAATTGGGTGCGCAATGCCGGCTCCGTTTTCGTGGGGCGCTGGTCGGCGCAGCCTATGGGCGATTACATTTCCGGGCCCAATCACACGCTGCCCACGGGGGGCCTGGCGCGGGTGCGCGGCGGCCTCAGCGTAAATGATTTCGTCAAGCTCATCACCGTGCAGCAATACCGCACAGAGGGTATCCGCACGCTTGGCCCAAAAGCGGCGCTGCTGGCCGAAGCGGAGGGCCTGACCGGTCACGCCGAGGCCATCCGCGCGCGGCTGCATCCAGGGAGGTCCCATGCCTGATGTCGTGACAGCATTGTCGCCGGCTCCGCGCGCGCGGGTGCAGGCGATGAAGGAATATTATCCACCGCTTGGCAGCCGCGATGCGCTTCGTCTCGACTTCAACGAGAACACGCTTGATTGCTCGCCGAAGGTTCGCGAAGTGCTGGCGAATGTCGCCGCGGGGGCGCTCACGCGTTATCCGGAGCGCGAGCCGATGGAAGCTTTGGCGGCTGCGCGCCTGGGCCTCGCCGCAGACCAGGTGGTGCTGACCAACGGCGTGGATGAAGCCATCCACGTGCTCTTCGAAACATTTCTCGAAGCTGGCGATGAATTGCTTCTTCCGGTTCCCACCTACGCGATGTATGAAGTCTATGCGTCGGCAACCGAGGCGAGCGCCGTGGCAGTGCAGGCTGCGGATGATCTGCGCTTACCGTTCGAGCGCCTGATTGCCGAAATCACGCCGCGGACCAAGATTATTGCCATCGCCAATCCCAACAGCCCCTCGGGGACGGTGGCAACGCGAGCGCAGTTGCTTGAACTGGCGAGGCGTGCGCCGCAGGCCGTGCTCTTTGTGGATGAAGCGTATTTCCACTTCCACGGCGAGACCGTTATCGACCTGGTTGGCGCACTGCCCAACCTGGTCGTTGCGCGGACGTTTTCGAAGGCGTACGGCCTTGCCGGGCTGCGCATTGGCGTGCTCGCCGGCCCTGTTGAACTGATGCGCTGGATGCGGCGCGTGCTTTCGCCGTACAGCGTGAACTCGCTTGCCCTGGTGTGCCTCCCGGCGGTGTTTGAAGACGAGGCCTATCTGGATTGGTATGTAAACGAAGTGATCGCCGCGCGGACGGAGTTCGAAGCCGCACTCGATGCCGCCGGCGTGCGCCGCTGGCCGAGCCGCGGAAATTTCGTCCTGCTGGAAATCGGCGCGCGCCATGCGGAGTTTGTGCGCCTGATGCGTGCCGCCGGCGTGCTGGTTCGCGACCGGTCGAGCGACCCGGGATGCGATGGCCGTGTGCGCATCACCATCGGCACGCGCGAACAGATGAAGCAGGCAGCCGTGGCTCTCAACCAGGCGCTGGCTGCGCTGCGTGGGCAAAAGGAGATGCGATGAGGACCGGCAAGAGCGGCGCGAAATCGATGGCAAATACAAAGAAAGCCGTTCGCGCAGCATCCTTCGAGCGCAACACAACGGAAACGCGCATTGCCATCGACCTGGTCATCGAAGGCAGCGGCATCTATAAAATCACCACCGGCATCCGCTTTTTCGATCATATGCTGGAGCTGTTCGCGCGCCATGGTGCATTCAATCTCGAGCTGAAATGCGAGGGCGACCTCGACGTGGATCAGCACCACTCTGTCGAGGATGTCGGTATCGCACTGGGCGAGGCTATTGATCGGGCTCTGGGAGACAAGCGCGGAATTCTGCGCGCAGGATATTTCGTAATGCCCATGGATGAAACGCTTGCCATTGCCGCAGTGGATCTCAGCGGCCGCGCCGCATTCGCCGTGGATACGAAAGTGCGCACGCGCCTGGTCGGCGATATGCAGTCGGAGCTGATTACAGACTTTTTCGAAGGTTTTGCGCGAGGCGCTCGAGCGAACGTGCATGTGAAGATCATGTATGGCCGGTCAAATCATCACAAGATCGAGGCAATTTTCAAGGCGTTTGCGCGGGCGCTGCGCGTGGCCTGCTCCCGAGACAAGCAGTTGGGCGAGATGCTGCCTTCGACGAAAGGCTTACTCTGATGCGCGTGACCGTCATCGACTACAAAGCCGGCAATCTCACCTCGGTGCTGAAAGCGCTGCGGCACCTGGGCGCGGAGCCGCAGGTCACGGACGGCGATTTGGCTCTGGTGGAAGACGCGGAGCGCATCGTGCTTCCCGGAGTTGGCCACTTTCAAGCCACAGAACGTCTCGACGCGACGGGACTGACAGCCGCGCTTCGCGCCGCCATCGCACGCGGCGTCCCCTTCCTGGGCATCTGTGTGGGGATGCAGTGGCTTTATGCAGGATCGAGCGAAGCCCCGCGGCAGCCAGGCCTCGACCATTTCCCCGAGCGGGTCACGCGCTTCCCCGAGGGACAAGAAAAAGTCCCGCATGTGGGTTGGAATTCGCTCGAAGTTCGCAAGGGCTCGCGCCTGTTGGCGGGAATCAACCCCGGCGAGCACGTTTAC
>JASHOY010000421.1 GCA_030038435.1 Acidobacteriaceae bacterium
CATCATATCTCCATTTCGCGCATACCCTCGACTCGCTGGGAGAAGAGTCCGTCCCACCAAGGCAGAGACGCAAAAACGCATTCTCTCCTCTCCGCGCTTGGCAACCCAGTCTGCAACACGAACGTACCCGGCAGGGGCTCTTTTCGTTTCAGGGAATTGCCGGCCGTCGCTTATCCTAATGTCATACCAAAGTTGACGCCGGATCATCAGACTTCCGGCCGCTATCGTGTCGTTCTGAAGCTGATTCCCGATTCCCCCTCCTTCGTTGCTTCGCGTTACTTTCTTCTTCCCTTATCTCTTCTTCGTTACACTGGGCCAGCTTCACTCTTGAAAAGAACGCAGCGAACATGCGGAGGTCGTAAAGTTCACGCTCGTGTTCTCTGATCTCGAATGCAACCGGAGAAGTGTGATGCGTATCGACCCGTTCCAGAGGACGCTTTTAGTCCTGCTAGCCCTGTTTGTCCTTCCCATTGCTCTGAGTCCGCCGGCCAGGGCGCAGGACGTCGCCTCCATCACCGGAGTGATATCCGATCCCAGCGGTGCCGTCATCGCCGGCGCCAGGGTCATCCTCCAGAACACCAGCACGGGAGCAACCTATAACGCCGTCTCCAACGCGCAGGGCTCTTACACCATCCCCAACGCGGCTCCGGGCCCGGGCTACTCCCTCACCATTTCGCACTCCGGCTTCACTTCTTCGGTCATTACCGGCCTATATCTGAACGTCAACAGCACGCGCGCGCAGAATGTAGCGTTGAGTGTCGGTCACGCCACGCAAACCGTCGAAGTGTCGGCAGCATCTCAGAACCAGACCATCAACACCACTGACGCCACCATCGGCAACAACTTTCAGGTGTCGATGCTCAATGATCTGCCCATCCAGAACCGCGACAGTCCCGCTGCTCTCTTCTACCAGCAGCCCGGCGTCACCCTCGCCGGTTCCGTCTCCGGCGCCCGCACCGACCAATCCAACGTTATCGTCGATGGCCTGGAGATGAACGACGACGCCACCGGAACCTTTGCCTACATTGTTGGCGGGGCTCCGGTCGACTCGGTGCAGGAATTCCGCGCCGTGGTTGGCGACCCGCTCTCCGGTCCCGGCCAGGGTTCCGGCGGCCAGTTTGTGCTGGTCACCAAAAGCGGTACCAATCAATTCCACGGCAACATCAACGAGTATCATCGCGATACCGACACCGAGGCCAATGACTGGTTCAACAACAACGCCGGCGTGCCCCGTCCGCCGCTGGTGCGCAACCAGTTCGGCGGTAACATCGGCGGCCCCATCAGGCACGATAAGGCATTTTTCTTCTTCGATTACGATGGCCGCCGCGACGCGCGCAGCCTGCTTGTCGATCGCACCGTCCCCTTAGGCAGCAACTCTTCCGGTTACCGCGGCGGCGAAGTCGCATATGTCAACTCCAGCGGCTCGGTATCCACTCTCTCCCCCACCCAGGTCGCTGCCCTCGATCCCCAGGGCATCGGCTGGGATCAGGCGGAGCTGAAGCTCTTTCAAAGCCGCTATCCCTGCGCCAACCCCGGAACCCAATGCGCAAACGATCTCACCGGCGACGTCGGCGACCTTGTTAATACCGCCGGATACCGCTTCAATGCCCCCAATCCCTACGTTGAAGATGTATATGTCGGACGCATAGATTACACCCTGAACGACAAAATGAAGCTCTTCGCGAAAACTACCGTCAACCGCACCAACTCCATCGAATACCCGATCCAGTTCCCCGGCGACCCCACTTATACCTTCCCCTTCGATAACCGCAGCTACGACTGGACCATCGGCCACACCTGGACCATTAGCCAGAACCTGCTCAACCAGGCTCAGATCGGTGAAAGCTACGAAGACTTCGGCTTCCCCGTCACCTATAATCCCCAGGGCCTCGACCAATACACCTTTGCCGGACTGAGCGGACCCTACAACGCCGGTAATGGTGCGCAGGCGCGCACCTTTCCCGTCCCCATCTTCCGCGAAGACTTCACCTGGCTCAAGGACAAGCACACATTTTCCTTCGGCGGGACCTTCAAGTGGGAATCGCCCACCGAATTTGCCGACGAGAATTACAACCTCCCCTATGTGGGCGTAACCGGAAACACTTACTTCACCGCCCTTTCGGATGATCAGCGACCCGCCGATATCAATCCTGCCGACACCACCATCTATGACACAGCCTTTTCCACCGCCCTTGGCGCCGTCGCCGACGTCTACAGCAATTTCAACTACAACAACAAAGGAACCGTCCTCGCGCAGGCCTCGGGATTAAGCCTGAACTACCGCAACTACCAAACCGAACTCTACTTCGCCGATGCCTGGAAGATCACGCCCAACCTGACCCTCACCTACGGCCTGCGCTACCAGAACTACACCGTGCCCTACGAGGTCAACGGCGACGAAGCCGTGCCTCAGCTCGCCTCCGGTTCTACGGTCTCGCCCTTCAGCTTCAATAGCTATTGGTCCGCACGCGTTAAACAGAGCGCTGCCGGCATTGCCACCGACACTGCCCTTCCCTTCGTGCAATACATCTACGGAGGAAAAGCCAACCATGCGATGGGCTACTACCAGCCGAATAACAAAGATTTCGCGCCGCACTTCGGCTTCGCTTTCAGCCCCGGCTTCGACAAAAGCACCGTCTTCAGCGGCTCAGCCGGCATCGTCTACGATCACACCGTCGTCGACGCCCTGCAGTTTCTGCAACTGCAATACTCCGGCCTCTTCGAGGCCTCGAACACCAATCTCTTCGGAACCAACGGCGATCCCACCGCCAGTCTCGCCAGCTCTTCTCCGGCTGCCGGCGGTTTGCCCCGCTTTGCCGGAATCAGCTCGCCGCCGCCCGCGCCCGCGCCACCCACGATTTCCGCACCCTACACCCCTTACGTCTACAATGATTTCCCTTACGGACTCGAATACGGCGAGCTGAATATCGTCATCGATCCCACCCTCAAGGATCCTTACTCCATCGAATACGACTTCGGCGTTCAGCACCAGTTCCCGCACGGATACTTATTGAAAATGGACTTCGACAGCCGCCTCGGCCGCCGGCTGCTGGCTGAAGCCGACGCCAGCCAGTTGCTCGACTTCCCTGACAACACCGGCGGATCCAATCAGACCATGGCCCAGGCCGAAGCCGCCATGGTCACCCAGCTCCGGCAATATTCCAACCTCGGCGCCTTTGCCGCCGCCACGCAGCTTTCTGCGCAGCCCTGGTTTGAAGATATGCTTGCTGGCTACGCCACTTATCTGAACAGTTACTACGGCGGCAATTACTTCGCCAACAATACCCAGGCCGCAGCCTATGTCACCGCGCCCTATTCCCAGCGCGGCGATCTCGGCGACATGATCTATGTGCTCTCCGGTTCGGGCTTCCTCAGCCCCAACGTCGGCATGGCCTCGCAATATGGCGACAACACCGTCTGGACCAACAAGGGCTTTTCCGATTACGACGGACTGCTGGTCACGCTTCACAAAAACACCGGCTATGGCCTCAGCTTCGACTTCAATTACACCTGGTCGCACTCCATCGACAACGTCTCCGTCCCCGCCAACTTCCTCGCCAGCTCCCAGGCTTACGGTTACATCTGCGACGTCACCCGGCCCCGTGAGTGCCGCGGCAACTCCGACTTCGATGTAACTAATTACTTCAACGGCAATTTCATTTACGAGCTCCCCTTTGGCCGCGGCCGTAGCTTCGCGGCCAGTCTTCCTCTCTGGGCAAACGAAGCTATCGGGGGCTGGGAACTCAGCGGCATTCCCACTTGGCATACCGGTCTCCCCTATAACGCTCTGTCAAACGCCTACATTGCCAGCTTCGCCAACGACGCGCCCGCCACTCTCATTGGCTCCCCCGGCCTCCTGAAAGCAAAGCTCCAAGGCGGTCAGGGCCACGCCCTGAACGCGTACTCCAACTCCTCTGCCGCGCTTGCTGCCTTTACCGGCCCCACCGGCCTGAACATCGGAAGCCGCAACAACCTGCGCGGCCCCGGCTTCTTCAACCTCGATCTCGGCCTCGGTAAAGCCTTTCCCCTGAGCGGTGACCGGGTCAACCTCAAATTCCGCTGCGATGCCTTCAATGCCCTTAACCACCCCAACTTCGCCTATCCGGGGCAAACCATCAATGGCGTGGTCACCGGCAGCGCCGACATTACCGAATCCAATGGGATACCCTTTGGCACCATCGGCAGCACCGTAACTTCGCCCGGCTCCGATATCTCAGCTCGCGTCCTGCAGGGCGCTCTGCGCCTCGAGTTTTAACCTTCACGGGCAATTCCTCACCCTCGCAACCGCCCAGCCGCTTCGCCGTCGCTGTTCGGACTGCCTGCGCCGGAGGCAAGTGTGAAGGCGCGGTACCGGTCTCCTCTGCGCTTGCATTTCCAGCTTTCCACCATGCAAAAGCCATGCAAAAGTCCATGCCGAAAACGTTTTCGACGCCCACCAATTTTGGAAACTTATCGGCCAAATCTCCATTTATTCATATTTCACAGTCAATTTATCCCCACTGAGTCCAATTTGTAACTTGCATTTAATCAATAGCTAATCTCTCTATCCACGCGTGTTCCGGATTTGGAACTCCTCGTGCATATCTCCCCTGCATCATTCGGCCCTTATTTCATGAGTACTATTTCTGCATAGTTGGAAATTGGTTCTCAGTAAAGTCTTTTTGCCGGAGGTGTATTCCACCTCCGAACCCTCCGTATTCGGATCGGTCCGGAAATGTGGACATACCGAGGCATTTAGCGGATCGCGGCGGTCCCTCAGGGAGTCCCGATCCACCTGAATATCGGAGGAAATTCCATGCGGCTATTCACTCTGAAGAATGTAGTAGCGCTCATCTGCTGCACGCTGGCGTTCTTCGCTCTAACCTCTGGCCCGGCCTGCCGCGCGCAAGATGTCTCTGGCATGACCGGCGTTGTAACCGATCAGTCCGGTGCGGCCATTCCCGGCGCCACGGTCGTCTTGACCAATACTGCTACCGGCGCCAAATACACCCAGACCACCAGTTCCATCGGCTACTACCGCTTCGCGCAGATTCCTGCCGGCCAGGGTTATACCGCCCGCATCACCTCCAAAGGCTTCGCCGCGATCACCATCAACAATATATCCCTGCTCGTCAACCAGGTGCGCACGCAGAACGCGACCATGAGCGTCGGCACTCAGGTATCCACCGTCGAGGTCACCGCGTCCAACGCGGAAGTCACTATCGACACTACAGACGCTCTCGTCGGCAACGACCTTGACCCGCAGCAGCTTAATAACCTTCCCGTCCAGCAGAGAGACGATCCTCTCGCCCTTTTCACTATGCAGCCCGGCGTCACTGATTCTGGAGCGGTGACCGGCGCACGCGTCGACCAGAATGACATCACCGTGGATGGTCTCGACGTCAATGACTTCGCCACCGGCGGCGCCGTACAGAACAACGCCGGCTCAGGCATCTCCTCGGGATTTCAGACCGGGATGATTGTTGGGCACGCTCCCGTCGATTCGGTTGAAGAGTTCCAGGGCGGCGTCTCCGGTAACGAAGCATCCACGGGTCCGGCCGCTGGCGGCCAATTCCAGCTGGTCACCAAGAGCGGCACCAACCACTTTCATGGCGATCTCAACGAGTATCACCGCGACACGTCACTGGCCGCCAATACCTGGTTCAACAACGATGCCAGCCCCATCGTTCCCCGCCAACACCTCATCCATAATCAGTTCGGCGGCGACGTCGGCGGACCGATCCTGCGTAACAAGGTATTCTTCTTTTTCGACTTCAACGACTCCAGAATCGTCGCCGGCTCGGTTGTAAACCGAACCGTCCCCACTGCCTCGCTTCGCGCCGGGACCATCACCTACTGCACCGATCCAGCCTGTGACACTCAAGACACTAAGAATATGAGCCAGATCGCCGCATTCGACCCCGCGGGCATTGGTGTTGACCAGAACCTCCTGAATTTCATTGACAAGCGCTATCCGCTTCCTAATCTGCAGAGCGGAGGCGACGGATACAACTCGCTCGGATACACATTTAATGCACCCGACGACGATAATGAAACAGATTACGTAACCAGGATCGACTACCGCATCAATTCTAGCCAGACCCTCTGGGGCTCGTTGCACCTCACCCGCGAAAACTCCGTGTATCAACCAAACCAGTTTCCCGGCGATCCCTCCACCTCTCCCTACACTGACCGTTCCTACTACTTCGTGGTCGGCCACGATTGGGTCATCGGCCAGGACATGACCAACCGCGTCTTCCTCGGCGAAACCGTGCAAAAAGTGGCTTTCCCCATCGACTATAACCCCGGCGGCACCACCGCATTCACTTTCGGAGACGGCGCCGACAACGCCTTGATGGCCAATCCATACATCTGGCCCGACTCCAGCGCCCGCCGCATCCCCAACGAGCAACTCGGCGATGACTTTTCCCTGGTCAAGGGAAGGCATACATGGCAATTCGGCGGCATTATCAAGGACATCCTGTCCCACGACACCACGATTACCGATTTCAACACCACCGAGGTCGGTCTGGGCGGCCACGTAGATTCCCTTTGCGGAACCGCCGCTGACCCCTGCAGTAATGGCAACGCCAGCCTGGAGCCCTCCGATCTTGATATCTCCACGTCCACCAATCAATTCACCTGGGATGAGCCCTTCGCCGCGCTTCTCGGCCGCATCGGCAACGTGACCAGCGTCTACAACTACGACACCCAGGGCAACTCCCTGAAGCAGCTCACCGGAGACCAGCGCTTCTATCGCTATTACCAGACCCAGTTCTATATCCAGGATTCGTGGAAGATCATGCCCAGCCTGACTCTCACCTATGGCCTTACCTACCAGTGGTTCTCAGTTCCCTATGAGACCCGCGGCCTGGAGACCGTCGAGCCCTTTACCTTCGACCAATTCTTCGGTGCTCGTGTCGAGCAGAGCGCAACCGGCGCCACTACCGTGCCCTTGATCTCCTACCTGCTGGGCGGAAAAGGAAATGGCTCCAGTGCGCCTCCTCTCTACCAACCGCAATACCGGAACTTCGCTCCGCACCTGGGCTTTGCCTGGAATCCCGGCTTCGACAAGAAACTCGTGATCAACGGCAGCGCCGGCATCGTCTACGACCGCACCGTCGTCAATGCCATCCAGGCCATTCAGGACGGCTATTCCTACCTGTTCCAGCAGCAGAAACAGAATAACTACGGAATCTCCGGCGATCCTTACGATTCCGTCAAGAACGATTCCCGGCTGGATGCGAACAACGGGCTTTCCACCGTCTCCCTCACCGCGCCAGCCTCGCCGCGGCCGCCCTATCAACCCTTTACCGGCGCTGCTTGCGCGGCATTTGCATACTCCCCCTGCGGGCTGCAAATCGGCGTTTTCAACTCCACAATCGATCCCTCTCTGCAGACCCCGTATAACATCGTCTTGGATTTCGGCGTACAGCGCCAGTTGCCCTCCAACATGCTTCTCAAGATCAACTACGTCGGCCGTCTGGGGCGGAAACTCGTGGCCCAGGAAGACGCCAGCCAGGTGCTCGACTTTGTAGATCCGCAATCAGGCGAGAAGCTCTCTACAGCGTTCGCGTCTATCATTACGCAAACCCGGCAAGGCGTCGCGCCTAACAACCTGACCGTTCAGCCCTGGTTTGAAGACATGGTCACTCCCGGCATCGGCGTGGCCAATGGGTTTGCCAGCAACACCGCATACGTTGCTGCCGGAGAAAGCAGTTATGTCCACAACGGCGACTTCGGCGACTTTGTTTGGGCATGGTCAGGCGATATGCCCCCGAACGTGGGAGAAGCCGCACAGTTCGCTAACAACGACTTCTACAACAACGCCGGATTTTCCACCTATCACGGCCTCCTGTTCACCTTGCAGAAAAACATGTCGAACGGCATCCACTACGACTTCAATTACACCTGGTCGCACTCCATCGACAACACCTCATTCTTCGCCAACGCCATGGGAGATACGGGCATCGGCGGCATCGGCTTGGTCTGCGACGCCGTCCGTCCCCGCGAGTGCCGAGGCAGTTCCGACTTCGACACGCGCAACTACATCACCGGCGACGCCACCTACCAGTTGCCCTTCGGCAAGGGCAGGATGTTTCTTTCCGACCAGCCGCGCTGGGTCGACGAGGTCGTCGGGGGCTGGGACCTGAGCGGCCTCGCCGATTGGCACGCTGGCTTCCCTTGGTCCGGCGCCGCCAACGCCTTCGTCGCCAGCTTTTCCAATGATGCCCCGCCCATCTTCATCGGCTCCGATCGCGCCGCGATCCAGACTCACGTTACCAAGCAGCCGAATGGCACTCTCAGCGACTTCAGAGACCCCGCGACGGCTGCCGCTCAATTCGAAGGACCGGTCGCTTTCCATATCGGCCCCCGCAACAACTTCCGCGGCCCCGGATTCTTCGATGCGGACTTCGGACTGGCCAAAAACTTCCCGGTTTACAAGGAAGGTGTCAATCTGAAGTTCCGTGCCGACGCCTTCAACGCTCTCAACCACCCCAACTTCCAGAACCCTGCTGAGAATGCATACAACGGCTACGACGCCCAGGACTATCAGCAGGGGCCAGGCTTCGGCGAAATCAATTTCGCGAACATTCCCTCCGGAAACGAGAACGGTGGCGCCCGCGTCCTCCAGCTCTCCCTGCGCCTCGAGTTCTAACCCGCCGCGTAAAACTCCAAACTGAAAAGGGACCGCCTCGCGGTCCCTTTCTCATCTTCAGAGCCAGATCACAACGGATGTGCGCGGCTCTCTTTGTCAAGTATCGCGTTTCTGGATCCCGCTGTAAGTGACTCATTCTGCAAGCTAAAAAATCTTCGCTCTCTTTGCCGAAAATTCCCCCCAAATGCTTAAACTCGAATCAGGAGTCGAATGTTTCCTGAGGGAAACAATCGAGGAAACGTCTGTTTTAACCATAAGTGGCTTATTTTCATACACTTAAAAAATAACTCCTCTGTTTTCAAACACTTGTAGCGGGGCCATTTTTTAACTCATGCGTTTTCAAACACTTGTATTTTCGCCCCGGACCTGGGGTGAGTCAAAGTGGAGCCAGCCGCCTCGGCAGCCAGGGCCATCGGACCACAGCCAGAACCCGCGGCTTGAAAACTGTGCTCCGACCACTCCAGTCGGTGCCTCATGGCCTGCCGGAGCTCGCCAAAAGCTGCCTGCCTTGGCGACATGGAAGACCGGAACCGCCAGTGCGCGCCGCCTATTTCTTCGCCGGCGCTCTCTTCTTCGCCGCGGTTTTCTTCACCGGAGCCGCTGCTTTCTTCGCTGGCGCCTTGCGCGCCACAGGCTTTTTTGTGGCGGCCTTCTTTGCCGCGCTCTTGCCGCGTACCGCCCGCGTCTTCGCCGCCAGCGCAGCTTTCAGCTCCGTATCGAACTGCGCCGGCGTCAGCGGCCGCGCCGATTTCCGCAGCCGCTCGATGTCGTAGAACGTCCGCCGCTCTTTGAGAAACACGTGCACCACAAAGTCCACATAGTCGAGCAGAATCCAGTCGCCATGGCGCCGTCCTTCGACCGAATTCGGCATCACCCCGAAACTCCGCTTCAACCGCAGCTCAATTTCGTCGGCGATGGCAATCGCCTGCCGGTCGTTGGCCGCCGATGTAACCAGGAAAAAATCCGAAAGCCCCGAGTCCGCCGGGTCCAGCTCCAGGATCCGTGTTTCTTCGCCTTTTTTTTCTTCGCAAACCGCCGCTGCGGCCTGCACAAGGATGCGCGTCTGCTCATGCGCCTGGTTGTCTGTCATTACCGTCTTCGTCGTCTCCAAAGGCCATCCTATCGCAAAACAAGACCCCGCGCGTCAGTGACCGCTTCGCCCGTGTGCCTCATCTTCCGCCTTCAGGACAGAGGAAATCTCTACCGCCAAAGCGAAGCCCCAACCCGAAGCTGCGGTAAACTATCCTCTGGCAGAGGGACTGGGCGGTCGCTGCCGTCGGCCCGGCGCAAACCGGACCGCGCGGGAGAGGAAAGTCCGAACTCCGCAGGGCAGTGTGCCGGATAACGTCCGGGACGCGGGCGTCAAGGCCCGTGGACGGCCAGTGCCACAGAAAACATACCGCCTCATGGGTGCCCCAGGTCTCGATTCTGAAACCTGGGAACGCGCGGGGCAAGGGTGAAAAGGTGCGGTAAGAGCGCACCGCTTCGGCGGTAACGTCGAAGGCAGGGTAAACCCCACACGGAGCAAGACCAAATAGGGAGGAAAGCGCGAGCCGAAGAACCCGGACTCCGCTGCGTGCCGGCCCGGCGCGCCAAGGTGGTTCGAGCAAGTGCCGGAACCTCCGGGTAGGTCGCTGATGAGTGTCCGCGGCAACGCGGCGCCTAGAGGAATGGCCGCCCTCGACAGAATTCGGCTTACAGGTCCTTTTGCCGGATGTACTCGGCGTCGTGGCGACTCAAGGTCCATGCGTCGGATCGACGGCCCCGGTAACAGAATCGTTGCCGGGGCCGATCATTTTCCGCAAATCATGCCTGGCAACACGGCCGGTTAGAAACCGATACTCGCTCCGCCGTCCACGGGCAGCACCACGCCGTTGATGAATGACGCCGCCGGCGAGCAAAGATACACCGCCGCCCAGCCAATATCCTCCGGCGATCCGAATCGCTGTTCCGGCGTGCGATCGAGAATCTTTTGCCGACGCTTCGGGTCGCCGTCGAGCGCCTTATGCAGCATCGGCGTTTCAATCCATCCCGGAGCAATGGCATTGACGCGGATATTCGATGCGCCAAGCTCCGCAGCCATGGACCGCACCATGCCCAGGTATGCGGATTTCGCCGCCGAATAGGCCACCACTTGCGGCAGCCCAAGGATGGAACTCATGGATGCGATAAAAACAATGCTGCCACCGCCCCTTCGCTTCAAAGCGGGCACCGCCGCCCGCGTCAGGGCAAATGCACCTTCCACGTGCGTTGCCAAGATCTTGTGGAAGTCGTCAAGCGTATGATCTTCTACCGTTTTCTTCACATGGATGCCGGCGTTGTTTACCAGGATAGTAGGTGCGCCATATCGCTCTTCGACATGGGCAATGAATCCAGGCGCAGCACCAAAATCGGTCACGTCATACTGTTCCGCGAAGACATCCCCGCCCAACGTCTGCGCTGCCGTTTCGAGCACCTCAGCCCTGCGGCCGGTAATGACTACGCGTGCCCCCGACGCACTAAAACACGAGGCCATCGCAAATCCCAGCCCGGTGCCTCCGCCGGTTACAATGGCAAGCTGTCCTTCGAGAGAGAAAACTTCGCGCACGCGCTCTTTATCAGGCAACATATGGCTCCCCGGGAAAAATCTCATTCTGAGATTGCATGCGATTGATTTCTTCTTGCTCCTCGGCTCGGAAGAACGGATGCCGACATCCCGTGTCTCCCAGCGCTCAGAGAATTCCGTAGCGATCAAAAACGTCAGTGCTGCTGCAGCCGGACTCGATTTCGCGGCGCACAACTTTTTCCCCGGAGACCTTTTCCAGGGCCAGCTCCACCACCCGCTTCTCGATAGCCTGCGGAATCACCACAATCCCGTCGATGTCGCCAAAGACCAGATCGCCTGGTTCAACCGCCACGCCGGAAATCTCAACGGCGCAGCGAAAGTCGGCGACGCTCGAACGAACACCGGCATCCTGGGCAAAGCTGCCGCGGCTGAAGACCGGCCACTTCTGCTCGAGCACGCGCGGCGTGTCGCGATGGAAACCGTTGATCACCGCACCGGCAGCACCGCGAGTCCGCGCCGTCGCCGTCATGATTTCACCCCACGCCGCGCAGTTCATTGAGCCGCCGGTCGCCAGGTAAACTTCGCCGAGTTCCATTGCGTCGAGCGCTTCCGTGAGGCGGCCGAAAGGCTGCGATTGCGGCCCGCTCACATCTTCAATGCGCACCGGAAAAGCGCGGCCGATTACCCGGTAGGCCGCACTCAGTGGCTTGATTGGTTGAGGCAAAAACTGGTGATAGTAACCTTCCCGATCGAGAATGTCGCCCACCACTGCGGTGAAGAGTCGCTCTTCAATCAGCCGATAAAGTGCGGAATCGGAGTTGTCATGCATATTGCAATCTCGAATCTATCATTCGCGCAAAGGCCGCGACAACGCGCCGCACTTGCCAAAGCCTTCCCTGTCAATCCCCGCCTACACGTGGCAGATCAGGTGATTCTCCAGCAGATCGCGATCGATCTCCGCACCCAGTCCCGGAGTCTGTGGCACATGCACATACCCCTCGGCATCGATAGTGATCGGATTGCGCACCCCAAACGAAAATGGTTCCTGCGGAATCAGCACCTCGAAATACTCGCAATTCCGAATCGCGCAGCTCACGTGCAGATTAGCCATGTCGAGCAGCGCATTCGTAGTGGTGTGGATTTCGCAGTTCACGCCAAAAGCTTCGCAAAGCGCGGCCGTCTTCATAAGGCCGGTTACGCCGCCTTTCCATGAAACGTCGCTGCGAACAATGTCCACAGCCCTTTGCGTCAAATACTGTGTGGTGCCAAACAGTCCGCCCGGCGTCGACTCCACGCCGGCAATCGGAATTTCCAGCGCCCGGCATAACTCCTGATATCCGTAAACGTCGTAGTCGGAAAGCGGCTCCTCAAGCCAGTAGTAGTTCAACCGCTCCAGCTCGCGACCGATCTTCAACGCCTGCTGCTGCGAATATCCGGCCACGGGATCGGACATCAGCACCATATCGTCGCCCAATTCTGCGCGTAGAGCACGATACGCCTCCACATCCCGCGCCGGCTCGCCCCAGGGGTGAATTTTGTAGGCCCGGTAGCCGAGCTCGCGATACTCCTGCGCCTGCTGCACAAACGCATCCACCGTTGGCAGAATCAGCGAGCTCGCATATGCCGGCAGCTTGGTGCGGTACGCGCCGAGCAGCCGGTAGAGCGGAAGCCCGGCGGCCTTCGCGCCCAGATCCCACAGCGCCACGTCGATGGGCCCGTGCGCATAAATGGGAAGAAATCCCCACCAGCGGTCCATGCGCCGCACCTGCTGCCACAACAGTTCACGATCAAGCGGGTCCTGGCCGATCAGCAGCGGCCGAATAATGCTGCCAATAAGGTGCGCAGTCGCCTGTCCGCTGCGCCCACCCCATGCAAATGCATTGCCTTCCAACCCTTCATCGGTCTTGATCTCGATGAATACGACATCGTGCGCCGCCCGGCCGCCTTTTACCCCCGCTGTCACCATTTCGCTATAGGGGTTCGCAATCACGCTGATTGCTACATCCGTAATCCGCACAAAAGATCTCCCGTTTCTAGTGTTGTGGGTCCACCGGATATCCCCGGCTCACATAGCTGTCAATAATTCCCTCATAAACCCTCTTCCATCCGCCATCCGATTCTTCCTCCGGAATGCCATTCGGCCAGACGCTGATGTAGAGATAATGCAGCTCGCGGTCGGGCAGCTGATTCTCCACCCAGTGTTCGGTGCGCGGAGGAACAAAGGCCACCGCAGGCGCCGCCAGGCGCTTCTCTTCACCGCCAATAAACACCTTTGCTTCGCCGCTCCAGATCAGGTAGATCTGCATAAATGTCTCGTGACTGTTCGGCGGGGTCGTTCCCCCCGGACGCACCATCTGCAGTACAGCTTCGCAGGCCCCGGTCTCATCGCGCGGCAGCAGCATGACGAACTCATTGCCCGCGCAGCGAAACGGCTCTCCTTCACTGAATTGTTTTGCGTACATTTTTTCTCCCGCCGTGTCACGGACTCGATTAGAGGCTCAAGGAAAATCTATCAGGTGCCGACGGAATTCGAGGACCTGCGAAGTCTAAGATGTGGGCTGATGAAAAGCTCACGAACCTGAATGGGCACGGATCAACCGTGCCACAAAAGCCGCAAATTGGGCGCGGCTTCAGGCGCTCAGTGACGCTCTTCCCTTACGCGCGGCAGCCCGCCTCAAGTGAAGGCGTGTCCTGGTGCTTATACATAATGAAGTACTCGCGATGCCCAAGCTGCTCGGGCTTAGGTCTGGCGCCGCCTGCAACGTCTCTCACCAGCTCCGCCAGCTCCTGCGCCGCACCATCCAGACTCAATGAACCATCCAGCACCCGCCCCGCATTGAAGTCGATATCTCCTTCCATATTGCGAAAGGTCTTTGTATTTCCGGTGACCTTGATCAGCGGCGCAATCGGCGATCCAATCACGCTTCCCCGCCCGGTCACAAACAGAACGATCTGCGCTCCGCCTGAGATCAGGTCCATGATGCCTTCCGT
>JASHOY010000422.1 GCA_030038435.1 Acidobacteriaceae bacterium
TCGCGGGCATGGGCGATCATGAGCGCGTTGATCTCTGCCTGGGTAATGGCTTTTTCGCCACAGCGTTTGCCTACGTTGAGCAGGGTTGCACACGGTGGCGCGATATCGAGTATCGCCTGCGGTACCAGGTCGTCGTGGAGAATCACCTCGGCGCTTTCAATGAGGCGCACGGCCTTGAGAGTGAGCAGTTCCGGATCGCCGGGGCCCGCGCCTACCAGGTAGACACATCCTGCGCGGGCCCGCGCGGCTTCTCTTCCCGTCCGGGCAAGCTGCTTTGTGGCGCAGAGTGCCGAGTCGCAGATCTGACGCTGCGCAAGCTCGTGGAGAAGCAGCCTGCGCTCTTCGCTGCGCGGTTGCGCGGCCAGGACGCTGCGGCGCAGTTCACCGAGATTTGCGAGCCAGGGGCCAAGATCTTCAGGGAGCTGCTCGTCGATTTCGCGACGCAACTGCTGGGCTAAAGCGGGACTTTCGCCGGCGGTGGAGATGGCAATCTGAAGATCGCCTCGTTTGACGACGGAGCCGAAGAAGAAATCGCAGTTGGGAATGTCGTCAACACTGTTGCAGGCGATGCGGCGGGCGACGGCGCTGCGGTAGACCTCGGAATTTACCTGGGGCGAATCGGTGGCGGCGATAACGATGAAAAAGCCGTCGAGGTCCGCGGGCAGGAAAGCACGCTGAAGCCATTCGAGTTTGCCCTGGGCCGCGAGCGCGCGGATTTCTTCGCGGGCCTGCGGGGCGATGACGCGAAGGCAAAGGCCGGTTTTCAGCAAACTGCCAATCTTGTCCAGGGCTACGGAGCCAGCTCCGACAACCAGACCGCGGCGGCCTTCGAGTTTGAGGAAGATGGGCAATAAGGGCATTTCAGTGGTCCATGATCGGTGGTCGGTTGCAAAGTCGCAAAGGGGAATGCAGAATCCACAGGAAATCGCCATGTGTGAGTCTCAGCTCGTTCTCGCGGTTCCCCATTCCCTGTTTCCTGCCATTCAGTCGCCTACGGCTTGCGGGATGCGGCCCGCGGGCAAGTCGCGCTCCACCGCGCTGAGAACTTCACCGGCAAGCTGAGCGCGGAGTTCGTCGTTGCTGTGGCGGCCAAACCACTGGCGAAGGTTCTCTCCACGTCCGCGGCCGGCAAGATAGTGGCGCAGCAGGCGTTCAATTGCCTCCGGCACCAGCGGCGCCGGGCAGCGATAGCCTACGGGACGCGAAATTGCGGCCAACTGGCCCACCGCACCGCCCAGGCAGAAGTAATACGCATCGGTCATTTGGCCTTCATGTTTGATCTTTTTGCCTTCCAGGCCGATATCGGCTATCCAGTGCTGGCCGCATCCGTTGGGGCAGCCGGTGACGTGGAGCTTGAGCTGCTGATCGAATTCAGGCAGGCGGTCTTCGAGTTCTTCCACGACCCAGCGGGTAAAGCCCTTGGTTTCGGTAATCGCAAGTTTGCAGAACTCGGTGCCCGTGCAGGCGATGGCGCCGCGCCAGAAATGGGAGCCTTCAATGCGCAGTCCGATCTGCTCAAGCTCGCGGGCCAGCTCACCGGACTTGCTATAGGGTATGTCGACGAAGATGAGATTTTGAGAGACTGTGGTGCGAAGCTGGCCGCTGCCGTAGCGCTCGGCCAGTTCTGCCGCGGCTTCGAGCTGTTCGCCGCTCATGCGGCCGCGCAGCACGGACGCGCCGATATAAGCCAGGCCGGGCTGACGCTGGGGATGGATGCCGACATGGTCGCGGAGCACCTCATCGGGAACCTGTTCGGAGGCGCCGGGCGCAAGTTCAAAGGGGACACGCGCCTGAATTTCGGCAAGAAAGCGCGCCGCGTCCCAGCCCTCGCGCATGAAGAGATATTTGAGGCGCGCGCGGTCACGGCTTTCACGCAGCACAGGCTGGTCGCGGAAGATTTCAGCCACGGCGCGAACCGCCGCCGGGGCTTGTTGGGGCGTGAGAAAGGTGTCGAGGCGAAGGGCGAGATGCGGCTCATTGGAAAGGCCGCCGCCGACGCGAAGAGAAAAGCCGATTTCGCCGTCGCGCTCCGCCGGAGTGAGGGCGACGTCGTTAATCTCGGGGTAATTGCACCAGGACGGGCAGCCGGTGGCGGAAATTTTGAATTTGCGCGGCAGATTATAGAAATCGGAGTTGCCCTTGAGCTCGTTGGAGATGGCCAGCGCCACGGGCGAGGCGTCAATGAGTTCGTCGGCCGCAATGCCGGCGAGCGGGCAGCCGGTCACGTTGCGGACCACGTCGCCGCAGGCACCCATGGGAGACAGACCTGCCGCATCAAGCGCTGCGACGATTTCCGGAAGAGACTCGATGGTCAGCCAATGAAGCTGAATGCTCTGGCGGACCGTAATATCGGCGAGATTGCGAGCGTGCTTTCGGGTGATGCCGCCAATCAAACGAAGCTGCGCCGCGGTTAAGAGACCGTTGGGCAATCCGATACGCATCATGAAATAGTCGGAGGCCAGGCCCTCGCCGCCTTTGCCGCCGACGGCCCCGACGCCGTCGCCCTGGGTGTAGACTCCCCACCACTTGAAATAAAACGCCGCCCATTCAGGAAGAACGCTGGCTCGACCCTCGCGGGCGAAGGCACGAACTTCGTCAAAGGCCTGCCAGGGGTTCTTTTCCAGCTTGAGGCGCTCGGAGCGTTGGGCTTTGGTCTCTTTCTGGAATACCGGCTGCGTCATATCGTCTCCTGTTTGCGCAAATGAAACGCCCGCGAGGGCGAAGGCTCAATCGCGGGCGTTGGAGAAATCTTGGACTTTACTCAGAAGCAATCAGACCCAAGTTGTCACCTGTCCGCGGGGTGCGGCATACAACAGCGACAACAGATCGTGGACTGCATGAATTGAGCATAAATGAGATGCAAGAGAAAATGCAACCCAAAATGGTCCGAATTTTAAGGGCGAGTGAAATTACGAATGCCATTTGGCCTCGTAATTGCATTTTTGGAGACAGGCGGATCTTTGCTATGCGGCCCGTTTTTGATTGATATGGCGACCTTTTTTACCATTATGGTATGCTTTTTGCGCATTTTCTAATCGTTTCCGGGACAATCTGGAGCGAATTTCGTCGTGCTGCCGGGGTTCCGGAAATGGAAACCGCGAAAGGATCCCCCGAATGCAAATCACCCAGTGTCTCCATCTCGGCCTGAGGCGTTGGATTGTTCCTGCCGCGCTTCTGCTTACGTTGCCCGGCACGGTGCGCGGACAGGTTGTCACTGTCCCACCTGTACCGCAGGCAGGTTCGTCGAATCCCGCAACCGCGGAACCGCCTGTGTCGCGCCCCAGTTCAAAGCCATGCGTAGTGCAGTTGTTTCAGGGCCTGCCCTTTGAGAACTTCACGCCGCAGACGTTTGCCTTTACGCCGCCGGCGGACTGTCCCGGGCCGTGGGCCAAGGTGGTTTTCACGGCTGACTTTACGGTGACGGCGGGCAGACAGTATGACCGAACTGCCGCGTTTTATCTGGGGCACGCCAACATCTATTACGGAACCACGGCAGAGCCGCGGAGCACGCTGAGCCCTTCCTGGCACGTGGAGCGCGATGTGACCGACCTGTCGGCCATCTTCAAGTCACCGCAAACAGGCGAGGCTAACATAGGAAACTTTGTGGGCATGTCTGGCGGCGTAGATTACAACGGGATCATCTACGCGAATGCTGCTCTGGAATTCTATCCCGCAAACTTTCGCAATCCCGCGCCGCGCGTACCGGATGTGGTGATTCCTGTGAATGGAACGGGGGGCGATGCGGGCACACTGAACACCACCGCCGACCAGATTACGCAGATTCTGAATCTGCCTGAAAACGTGGAGAGCGTATATCTGGACGTGATTGCGCAGAGCCAGATCGGGGACGAGTTCTGGTATTTTTGCGTGCCCGACAGCGAGACCGGACCACTGGAGAGTTGCGGGAACACCGCGTTTCGGGAAACCGAGGTGTCGATTGACGGAAATCCAGCGGGCGTGGCTCCAGTGTATCCGTGGATCTTCAGCGGAGGCATCGATCCTTTCCTGTGGGAACCGATTCCGGGAGTACAAACGCTGGATTTCGTGCCTTACCGCGTGAACCTGACTCCTTTTGCGGGCTTGCTGGCCAACGGGGACGCGCACACGGTTGCGGTCAGCGTCTTCAACGCCAACTCGTACTTTCTGGCTACGGCGAATCTGCTGGTGTACTTGGATCATGGGTCGGCAAAAACGAGCGGTGGACTGATCGCCAACACGCTGACCGCTGCGCCTTCGCCGGAGATCGAAAACAACATCAAGATGACGAGCAGCGGCGCCACCGGGAATATTCTGACCACATCGGATCGAAGTTTTACGATCAGCGGCTATCTGAATACCTCGCACGGCCGGGTGGTGACGACGGTGACCCAAAACGTGGATTTCAGCAATAACCAGGAATTCGACGTGAATGCCACCACGGACGTGCAGAACCTGAAGCAACTGACCAGGGTCAACTCGACGACCATCACCCGGCAAGGGCCTCTCGCGACTACCAGCCAGGCGAACTACGAATATCCGCTGAACATCGATTACTCTTTCGACCAGAATACCGATGGCAGTTACACGCAGACCACGGCGGTTGAGCAGGGCGACCTGGAGCAGAAAGACAGCACTTTTGCGGGTTTGCCTTCTTATCAGAGCGAGCTAAGCAATCAAGTGAACTCGAAAGATGTGTTGTATGTGAGCCCGGGCTTTTCAATCACGGGGAACAGCGGCAGCCAGTCTTCCGGGACCTACACCTGGAAAGACTCGCGCGGCGGGTGCTACAGCCGCACCCTCACTTCCGAGGCACAGGTGCTGACCTCGGTGACCAGCGGCCAGAGATGTTTTGCGGGCCACACGTTCTGAGTGGGAGCTGAAAAGCGCGCCAGATCAGGACCCGCAGGGAAAGTGGGTGGAGGCTCCTGTGCGCCGCCGAAATCAATCGGCAGGCTGGACAAACCGCACATCGATCAGAATTCGCTCCTCGGCATCAGCGGCGGCTCGGGCGGCTTCGGGCGACAGGGTCATACGGATGGGCTGGTGCGGGTCGATGGCGATGGCGTAGAGGGTGACGTCGCGGGTGCCGGATTGCATGTAGAAGGCATCGAGGAGGTCTTTGACGCCTATGTCGTGGGCGGTGAGCGAGGGCGGATAGTCGCTGGAGAAGCGCGGGGTGGTGCGGCTGACGGTACCGGGAGGGTTGCCGTCGGCAGCGGCATCGATGAGGATGATGCGATCAGCGTTCTGGAGCGGCTCGAGGAGGACGAAACCGCCGGTGCCGCCGTCGAGGCATTCGACGTTGGGCGGGAGCGGGCGCTTTTCGAGGGCACGAACGATGTGTACGCCTACGCCTTCGTCGCCCATGAGGACGTTGCCGAGGCCGAGGATGAGGGTTTTGGCGCCAGCATTATCGACGATGGGATTTGCGGTGATGGCCAATGACCTCGTTTGTTCAAGAAAAGATTATAGGAGAGAGACAACGTGCGGAGAATTGCGAGAGGCATGAGAAACAGGATGTACAGCGAAATCAGCCTGGATGTGAACGACCTGCCGAAATGGTTCGCAGCGCCCCTAGCGGGGCGCATTGGTTTCTTTTTGCCTTTGTACCCCGGGGTTTCACCCCGGGCTATTTTCGTGTTTCCCCTACCATTCGCCGCCGGAGTCTTTGCCGCAGGCTATTTTCGCGTTCCCCCTGCGGGGGACAAATCTTCGCCGGGACCCCGATCTCTGATTTCTATTCTCTGATCTCTCTTCTCTGATCTCTATTCCCTATTCCCTGCTTCTTTGCTTTCCACACGGTCGAATTTCCAGCCACCGATGATGGAGGATACCGTGCCGCGGCCCTCGATGTAGTCGTGGTAGAAGGCGAGATAGATGTGGACGATGACAAAGGTGACAAAGAACCAGAGGAATAAATGATGCCAGAAGCGCACGCCCATCTCGCCGCCCATCAGCGGCACCACCCAGAGGAAGAGACGGGGAACCCAGGAAGTACTTTGGGGAGCGTAAAGCGCAAATCCGGTGACCATTTGAAAACAGAAGGCGAGGAAGGTGAAGAAGTAAATGAGTGCGGCGAGCGAGTTGTGGCCGGTAGAGATGCTGCCGTGCATCTTGACCTGGAGGACGTCGGTTTTGATGACGTCGGCGATTTCCTCGCGCTGCCACCGTTTGAGCGGGAAGAAGTTGCTCCACCTTGCGTACTTGTTGCCGACAAAACCCCAGTAGATTCGGGCCAGGAAATTGAAGACGTAAACCCAGGCGCAGGCAAAATGGATAAAGCGCACCCAGGCGAACCAGTACTGCTGATAGGCTTCCTGGGCGAAGGTCAGCTTGATGGGCCGGCCAATGAGATAGCCGGTTACGCACAGCAGGGTAAGCGCGATGGCGTTGATCCAGTGGTAGGCCCGCACCGGCATTTCCCAGACGTAGACGCGGCGGTACTCGATTGGGGCCCCGCCGTTCGCCCGAAAGACATCTCTTACGCTCGCGCCATGTGTGCTCATAACTTTACTCGAAGGAAATTTGGTTGAGGTGCCGGCCCTGCGGATCGTAGAGATGGACGGCGCAGGCGATGCACGGGTCAAAGGAGTGGATGGTCCGAATGATTTCGACGGGCTCATCGAGCTTGGCGACGGGGGTGCCGATGAGCGACTGCTCGAAGGCCGATCGCTGCATCCTGGCGTCCCGCGGAGAGCCGTTCCAGGTCGTGGGCACGACGAGCTGATAATTCGCTATGGCGCCGTTGCGGATCTTGATCCAGTGGGCCAGCGAGCCGCGCGGCGCTTCGACCAGGCCGACGCCTTCGGCTTCCGAGGGCCAGGTCTTCGGCTCCCACTTTTCGCCGTTGAAGGTGGAAACCTCATTGATTCTTACGCGCTGCGTAAGCTGGTCGTTGAATTCCTTGAGCCAGATCATGGCCAGGGCGGCATCGAGGCCGCGAGCGGCGGTGCGGCCCAGCGTGCTGAAGAGCGCGCCGACGGGGACGTTG
Organism: Acidobacteriaceae bacterium; assembly: GCA_030038435.1. Lineage (GTDB taxonomy): Bacteria > Acidobacteriota > Terriglobia > Terriglobales > Acidobacteriaceae > Telmatobacter. The sequence continues at coordinate 6,971 of JASHOY010000422.1, forward strand.
AGTTTGCCGAGGGTCTGGCCTACCAGTTCCTTGACCGTAGTATCGCCGGAAGCGTAAGCGACAACCAGGCGCGCCAGCGGACCGACTTCCATGGGGTTGTCTTTCCAGCGGGGCGTCTTGAGGAACGAGTATTTAGCTGAGCCTTCCAGAGTGTCGAACGGCGGCTTGGGGCCGGTGTAATTGATTTCGGTTTCGCCCGCCCAGGGATGCAATCCGGCGTTATCGCCTTCCTTATAGTCGTACCAGGAGTGCGCGATGTATTCCTTAATTTCCTGAGTGTCGCGCGGATTGACGGGATAGACATGGCTTAAGTCGCGGTTGAGGACAGCGCCGCGCGGATATTTGAAGCTTTCGGGATGGTTATAACCCCGGGTGGGGAAATCTCCGTAACTGAGGTAATTCCGCAGGCCCCCGCCCCACTGCGCCCAGTCTTTGTAGAAGGACGCCACGGCGAGCAGATCGGGAATGTAGACCTGGTTGACGAACTCGTCGGCCTGGCTGATGAGCTGAGAGACCAGGTTGAGGCGGTCAGAATTGATGGCGGCTACTTCGTTGGTATCAATAGAGCATGGAACACCGCCGACGAGGTAGTTGGGGTGCGGATTCTTACCGCCGAAGACGGTATGAATCTTGATGATGTCCTTCTGCCACTCCAAGGCGTCGAGATAGTGGGCAACGCCGATCAGGTTAACTTCAGGAGGGAGCTTGTAAGCCGGGTGGCCCCAGTAACCATTGGCGAAGATGCCCAGACCGCTGGCGGCAAAGGCCTTGATCTTGTTCTGGACATCGGTGAAATGGGCCGGGGTGTTCTTGTCGTACTGCGAGAAGGATTGCGCGAGGGCCGCGGCTTTTTTGGGATCGGCTTTGAGCGCGTTGACGATGTCGACCCAATCAAGCGCGTGCAGGTGATAGAAGTGGATCACGTGATCCTGCACATACTGCGTGGCCGACATGATGTTGCGGACGATCTCGGCGGTGGGCGGCACGCTGATGCCAAGTGCATCTTCGACGGCGCGGACGCTGGCCAGCGCGTGCACCGTGGTGCAGACGCCGCAAACGCGCTCAGTGATGGCCCAGGCATCGCGTGGGTCGCGGCCGATGAGGATCTTCTCGATGCCGCGAACCATGGTTCCGGCGCTGTATGCGTCGGTGATGACGCCGTTCTCAACCACCGCTTCGACGCGCAGGTGGCCCTCAATGCGAGTTACCGGATCGACGACGACACGAGTTGCCATAGCTGCTTACGACTCCTTCCGGCCTTCTTCGGTATGTACTTCCGCAATCACACTGCGCTTGCGGATGTTGGTGGCGACCGCGTGCGCGGCAACTCCGGCGAGGGTAGCCACGCCGACCACGGCGCCTACGGTGTCGGCAGTGCTCTCGACGCCAAAGCCCGGGAACGACGGCAAGTGCTGATAATAGGGGCCGTTGTCCCAGAAGCCGGCTTCGCTGCAGCCAATGCATCCGTGGCCGGACTGCACGGGATAGCTGACGCCCTCGTTCCACTTGGTGACCGAACAGGCATTGTAGGTGACCGGCCCGCGGCAGCCCATCTTGTACAGGCAATAACCCTTGCGCGCGCCCTCGTCATCCCATGACTCGACGAAGAGCCCGGCATCGTAATTGGGCCGCCGATAGCAGGTATCGTGCACGCGTCGCCCATAGAACTCCTTGGGCCGGCCCTGATTGTCGAGGGCGGGCGGCGTTCCCAGAACCAGCAGGTGTGTGACTACGCTCATCATCACGTCGGCAATGGGCGGGCATCCGGGAACGTTGATGACGGGCTTGTCGACGAGTTTCGAGACGGGCACGGCTTCAGTGGGATTGGGCCGGGCGGCCTGCACGCCGCCGAATGAGGCACAGGCCCCCCAGGCAATGATCGCCGCTGCATCCTGGGCGACGGTTTTGAGGTTTTGCAGCGCGGTTTTGCCGGCTACCATGCAGTAAACGCCGCCGTCTTTGGTGGGCACTGCGCCTTCAACCACCATGATGTATTTGCCTCTGTTGTTGGCGATGGTGTCGCTGAGGCTTTTTTCCGCCTGAAAGCCGGAGGCCGCCATCAGGGTTTCGGAATAATTCAGCGAAATGACATCGAGCAGCGCTTCAGCCACTATCGGGTGCGCCGCCCGGATGAACGACTCGCTGCATCCGGTGCACTCCTGAAAGTGCATCCACACCACGGGAGGCTTCTCCTTTTTCTCGAAAGCCGAGGCTACCTGGCCAACAGCGGATTGGCCAAGGCCAGCCACCGTTGCCGCGGCCGCACAAAATTGCAGGAATTCGCGGCGGCTATAACCTTTTCGCTCCATCGACTGCCAAATGGATTCGCCCATGTGCTCCTCGCTCAAACAACCGGCGAAGCCCGCAAATAGCGAGAAATATTTAGACCCCAGGTTTCGCCGGTTGATGTGAGCGAAGTTACGAGCTTGAAAACACGACTGGCTGTGCGCGCCATCACATGTGTCATGGATCACCTGGGAATGGACGAGGCGTAATGCGGATTTGACGCCCGTCATGGGGCTGGACAGGACACTTGCGTTGGATGAGTTGGTTTTTCCTTGTGGGATCAGCTTGAAATGGAAGGTGCAGGCCGATACGGCGCGACTCTCCAATGGAAAAACCGTCTGGAAACGCCCTCGGACACGAACTGCAAACCCCGTAAAATATAGAATGGAACACAGGCTTTTGGAGCAAATGCGATTGAAGGATACAGCCGCAAGACACGTTGAGCTTTTCGATACCAGCCTCCGCGACGGATTACAGCAGCCGGACCTGGAGATATCCGTACCCAACGCCATCGGGCTGTTGCAGCGGATGTCCGGGTTCGGGGTCCGCTACGCGGAAATTGGATTCGCCGGCGCCAACCGCTTTGTGAGCGAACTGACGCTGGCGCTGGAAAGAGCAGAAACCGGCCCCATCACGCTGGCGCTCTTCGGCCGCAGCCGGGGCCGCGGAGTGCGTGCCGAGGAGTGGCCCGACCTGAAGTTCATCGTCGCCAACCGGCGTCGCATTCCCGCGGCTGTCATCGTGGTGAAATCGCGGCTGCTCGATGTGACGCGGTCGCTGGAGACCACCCCCGAAGAGAATCTGCGCATGGTGGCCGAGTCGGTCGAGTATCTGCAAGAGCATGGGCTGGAAGTTTTAATTGATTTGGAACACGCCATGGACGCGGCCTGCGGCCGGCGCGAAAACGGCATGGCCGGCAACGCCGATGAGGTGGGGCAAAGCCAACAATACTTCCGCCAGATGGTGGAGCAGTGTGTGCAACAGGGGGTAAGCCGCATTGTGGTGTGTGACACCAACGGCGGGGCAAATCCCGAAGAGGTGTCGGAGGTGCTGGGCGGATTGATTGCGCGACATCCCGAGGCTCACTTTGGATTTCATGGCCACCAGGATCGCGGACTGGGGATTGCCAATACCCGGGCGGCGATTTTGGCTGGTGCGGAGCACGTGCAGGGAACGCTGATCGGGACGGGCGAGCGCTGCGGAAATGTGAACCTTACCACCGTGGTGGGGGCAATGCAGCTTCGCGGAGAGGCGGAGTTTGTGCCCGCGGGTTCTTTGCATGGTCTCACCGGGCTGGCGCATTCGGCCTACGCGGCTTTCGGTTTGGAACCCCCGCACGGGGCGCCGATTGTTGGGCCTGGTGCCTTCGGAACGTGGGCCGGCATGCACGGCTCGAGCGAAAAGAAAAATCCCGGCGCCTATCTGTGGTGCGATCCGGCGCGGGTGGGCGCCAGTCCTGCCATCGGTGTCAACGCGCAGTCAGGCCGCGCCAATATTGTTCTCTTGTCGGACACCTTGGGCGTGTCGTTGAATTCGGCGCAGGCCCAGCTTTTGATGGACGCCAACCCGGCCATGATTGAAGGCGGCGGCTACACGGCGAGCGAAGTCTCCTTCCGGCTGGCGTGTATGAGAGTGCTGGGTACGCTGCCCAACTGGTTCGGGATCCGAAGCTGGCGCGTATTCGATGAATCGGACGAAATCGGCAACCGGTTTGTGCAGGCCTTCATGACGCTTTCCCTGGGGGACAGCCGCCTGGCTACCAGCCGGGCGGAAGGCGCCGGTCCGGTGGATGCGCTTACCAAAGCCATGCGGCGGGAACTCGAATGCTGGTATCCCGAGCTGGCGGAGATGCGGCTGGGAACTTTCACGGTGACTGCGCTCGACATCTCCGCGCATGACTCGGCGGCTCATGTGCGGGTGACGGTGAGCTTCAATGCGGACGGATACGAGCCCTGGGTGACGGCGGGCGTCAGCAGCGATCTGAACCAAGCGGCGCTTATGGCAATTGTGGATGGGTTCCATTACTGGCTTTTGGAAGACCGGGCGGCGACGTCGAAAGGGCTGCCGGTGGCAGAGCAGCGTGAACTGGTGTGACTCAAGTCACATCGTGCGGGGAAAGGGTTGCGACACACTGCTGATGTTGCCCGAGGGCCCTGGTTCATGGACGCTACTCTCCTGATAGCAAATCTTGTAACCCTGGAACGGGCAGCCGGTCAAAGCGGAGACGCGGCAACTCGCGATTTTGTGATTCAGGCGCAGGATTGCATCCTTCGAATGCAGCGGGAGAATCTGGAGTTGCGACGAGAGAATCACGTGCTGCGGCGGCGCATCGATCTTCCGTCCGCGGAGCCAGTCAATTCAGGCGCTTCAGGCGCTGGAGCAGCCGCTCTGTCACAGTTTGCTTCGCGCCATTTTCCCAATGATGGTGAATGCGAATCCCGCCGGTCTCAAAGGGTCGAACTGGTTGCAGCGGTCTGAGGGCCCAAAAAACATCTTGAAACGCGATGCCCTCGTGGGCATGCAAACCGCCCGCAGAGTGCTGCAGGCGGAAGCATTCGACTCGCCGGTTGCGAACGCGGTATTCTCGTCTGGGATACTATCCCGTAAGTGTTCGACAGGCGAATTCTCTCATTTCCAAAAAAGAGCGGAGATTTTTCCTGGAAAGAAGCCGGTTGATCCAGAGGATCGCTGATCAAGACTGGCGATGCCGGAGCCGGACATTCCGGGATTGGCGTTCGCGTTACTCCCGGCGAACGGCAGTATAGATAGCGGAGAGGTGGCAGAGCCCGGTTGAATGCACCTGACTCGAAATCAGGCATACTCGTAAGGGTATCGGGGGTTCGAATCCCTCCCTCTCCGCCATAAACCTTCTACAATCATCCAACCCCTTCCACGGCTCTCCCCTAAACCCCTTAATTTACAGAAGATAATCGACTCTATCTCCATGCCTGTCCATCCGTCTCCACGCACAGCCAGTATTGATCGGGGGTATCAGCGGGGGTATTCTAGACCTATTCACCTGAAAGGAGCGGGGGTATTTCTCCGAACTGCACGTGATGGAGATCTGCAAGCTAACTGACACCAAAATAAAGAACGCAAAGCCGGCAAAAAAGAACTACCGGCTGAGCGACGGAGCCGGGCTCTACCTGGTTGTGACAAAGAGTGGTGGAAAGCTATGGCGATGGTCGTACGAGTTCAACGGGAAAGAGAAACTCTTATCGTACGGCCCTTATCCTGAAGTTCCACTTGCTCAGGCGCGGATTTTGCACGAAGAAGCTCGGGCGCTTAAGCGGGAAGGAACCGACCCCGCTGCTGCAAAGCGCGAAAAGAAGCGCGCGCAGGAGGAAACTCAAAGAGCTTCCTCGATGCCAACCTTTGGCGATCTCACCAAGGAATGGCTGAGTACATGGAGTAAGAAGAAGAGTGCACGCTACGTAGGGACGGTGATCACGCGATTGGATCGCGACATCTTGCCAGCTGTCGGAGATGTTCCGATCGATCAGTTGAAGGCTACTGTATTGACGGGCATCGTCTCGAAGATTCAGGACGAGCGGGATGCGGAGGATCTTGCGCGACGTGCCCTGCAGAAGATGAAACAAATTCTTCGCTTCGGTGTCGCAAAAGGCTATATCGAAAGCAACCCGATCGCTGATACCAAGCCAGCCGACTTTCTGAGATCCCACACAGTTACGAATTTTGCCCGGATCGACGTCGAAGACCTGCCTGAATTGCTCAAAAAAATCGAGATCTATCACGGCACGCCGCTCACGCGACTGGCGATGAAACTAATGACGCTCACATTTCTGCGCACGACGCCGTTAATTACTGCTGAGTGGTCAGAGATCGACTTTGAAGGGAAGCGCTGGAAAGTTCCCAAGGAACATATGAAGGGTCATACATCGCCTCACATTGTTCCGCTGGCACGTCAGACCATCCAGGTGCTGGAGCTAGTAAAAGCGATTTCAGACAAGAGTAAATACCTCTTCCCTGGCCAAGGGCCAAAGAACCCAACAATGAGCAACGGCACCATTCTTAATGCGCTTGACGCAATGGGCTATAAATACGTGATGACGGGACATGGTTTTAGGGGCCTTGCGTCCACCATTCTCCACGAGTGCGGTCATGCAGATGAACACATTGAATTGCAACTGGCACATCTCAAGAAAAGCAAAATCAAAGTGAGTGGCGCCTATGATTATTCAAAATATCTTGTTCCGCGCGCGTGCATGATGCAGGATTGGGCGAACTTTGTCGATGAAACGCTGCAAACCGGCAAATACAGATTGATCCCACCCTCGTACAGGATCGGACCAGAGGACAAACCGGAGATTAATGGAAAGTCCCGAAATCGCCCAACCGACCACCGTCCGGATCACCGGGACAGTCCTGATTCGACGGTCGATGCATAGCCTTTGTGTTCTTGGCGGCGGCGCGTTGCAATCGAGTTCCGTAATCAATAGCAACCCAGTTCAACAGAACGGGGAACTACAACACGCACAATCGTGCGCGCGGTTGGCCGGTTTCCCGAGAACGCAGAGGCGTGTCGATGAGGCCAAGATTGACCACCTCAACTCCGGGACGCTTGAGTCGCGAAGCGACGCGCCTCACATAGCCTTTGAGCCGCTCTTCAAGGCCTGCAAACTGGCCCCAATAAGCTTCAAGTCCGATGCCGCAGAGGCCCACGCGCAGCGGGGAATTGTTAATCAAAGGTTCTTCCTCTCTTTCGATCGTGTTCTCTACTATCGATCAAACTCATAAAAAAGTGCCCTCTTGCAGAGCCGAAAACTTTACGGTGCCAGAATTGCGGTTTTTGCAAAATGCCTGCGATTCATTGAGTTCCCCCTTTTTTATTTGCCGAAGCCGCGCTACCTCTGCTTCAGTGCGAGACTTTTGTTCATCCGGATGATCAACTTCTTCGAGCGCATATGCAGAGAGCCTTTTGCGCAAGCAGGAGGAATCACTTTGCCTCCACGCGCACTAACGAGTCTCCCGTCTTCACATTCAGGCTCCATGGCTGTGGCTGCGGCAACTGCATCAAGCCATTGCTGATTTCGAGCGGCATCCACAGATATCTCGAGTCCCACAATTCGCGCGAATGCCAAATATCACTCATGAAAATGACGGTTGTCGTCTTCGAGCCCGCAACTTTCAGGAGCATCGTTGATTGTGAATCGTAGTTATCAGCCTCGGGCGGAGCCAGATTCTTGAACTCGGTCCATGGTCCAGTGAGCGCAGGCGCGGTAGCGTAGACGTTGGGGTTGGGCCGCCAGCCCGTCATGTGCGAACCAACCACGTAATAGAGACCTCCCATGTGCACCAACGCGCCGCCCTCAAGCGGCGCCGGAATGAAACAGGTCTTCTTCAAATTCATGAAGTCGCCAGTCAGTTGGGCGATGAAGAAGCCCTTGGTCGGACGTGACTCGAAGATCAAATAGGCTGACCCATCGTCGTCTACAAATTGCCCTATATCGCGGCTCTCCTCATCGAGGGGGCGGAAACTCTTGACGTAGGAGTACGGTCCGACGATGCGGTCGCTGACCGCAATCATCACGCGGGCCACTTTGTAGTGCACGTCATCGAGATGCGCGTACATTACGAATCTGCCGGTTCGGGAGCTGGCATACACTTTCGGCCGCTCGAGCACCCAATGGGGTCCGAGATGCTCGGGATCGGAAAGTACGAACACTTGGCCCCGGAATTTCCAGTGAACAAGGTCGCGCGAGGAATAACATGCGACGTAGCGCTTGTCAGGATTGTTGGACTGCGAGCGGTCTTCACCGAACCAGTAGTACCTGCCTTTCCAGACCGTGATGCCTCCTCCGTGCGCCTGAATGCGTTGTCCACGGTTGTCGAGCCATGGGTCGCCAGGCCGGATGACACCGGACGCGGCTAATAGCTCGCCGCCAGAAATCACGAGCAGGCCGATCAACAACGCCATGTAAGAAACCGCGCGAAGTGCACCGCTTTTCCGCAATCGAACGACGCTTACTGGTTCTCTCCGATGGCATTTGCAATTGGAGTTCATAGGAACCTCATTCAGTCCGCTTTCAAGCGCAGACGTCAAAAGGAGATCTACCCTCCATTCGACCTATTCCGTTGCTCCAGGTTAGATGGAGTGCGCCGCAGTCACTCTCCTGACAAAAAAATGAATGGCCTCGCGTCGCGACTTCAGCTCAAATCGGTTTCCGGACGAAAACCCTCGACCCATCGAGTTTCCGACTGGCGCAGTGGGACGGCCATAAGCGTGTAGTAATTATCGGTGAGAAAGCCTTCATAACCCATTGGAGTGCCATCCCACCGCCTCCAGTCGTTCGACCTGCCCTTTGCACCGCGGCCTTAAAATCCAGAAACAGCATGCATAACGATCCTTAAATCAACAACTTATAGCTTTACTTTTCCTTTCACATCTGCTACACAATTACACATGAGCACGGCATTCTTAAGGCACGAAGGAGCTACCAATGTCCGAGACCTTAGAAAGCCTTCAACCAAAAGCCGAGACTCACAAAATCATGGGCGGGAAGGTCAACATCTACCGCCGCGAGAACTGCGACAACTGGCAGTGCTCGACCTACCTCAACGGGCGCAACTGGCGCGTC
>JASHOY010000423.1 GCA_030038435.1 Acidobacteriaceae bacterium
GATTCCATCGAATGGCCGCCGCGCAGCAATCGCGTCTCCCGTGCGACAATAGGACTATCTGCGATGACCCCGAAGTCCAGTGCAGCCGCCCCCGAACCAGCGACCATAACCCCCGAATTGCTGGCCCAGCACGGCATTACCGCGGAGGAATATGACCGCATTCTTGCCGCTCTTGGCCGCATTCCCTCCATCACCGAGCTGGGCATCTATAGCGTGATGTGGAGCGAACATTGTTCCTACAAGTCCAGCCGTGTGCATCTCAAGCGCCTGCCCACAAAGAGCGATCGTGTGGTTCAGGGTCCGGGTGAAAACGCCGGCATCATCGACGTCGGCGACGGCTGGGCGTGCGCCTTCAAGATTGAAAGCCACAACCACCCCAGCTACATCGAGCCCTACCAGGGCGCAGCCACCGGAGTCGGCGGCATACTGCGCGACATCTTCACCATGGGCGCGCGTCCGCTGGCGGTGATGGACTCGCTTCGTTTCGGTCCCATCGCCGCTGCGGACCTTGACGCCGGCGCCGTCGCCGGGGCCGAAGAGCGCCGCCAGCTCATCCACCGCAATCATGCCGTTGTTGAAGGCGTAGTCAGCGGCATTGCCGGCTACGGCAACTGCTTCGGTGTACCCAATCTCGGCGGAGAAACCAAGTTCGAGGCCTGCTATAGCGGCAACCCGCTGGTCAATGCTTTCGCGCTGGGACTGGTCCGCAAAGACGAAATCTTCTACGCCAAGGCTTCCGGCGCCGGCAATCCGGTCATTTATGTAGGCGCAAAGACCGGCCGCGACGGCATTCACGGGGCCACCATGGCCAGCGAGGAATTCAAGGAAGGCTCCGAGCAGAAGCGTCCCAACGTCCAGGTTGGCGATCCCTTCATGGAGAAGCTCCTGCTCGAAGCCTGTCTCGAAGCCATGAAGACCGGCGCCATCGTCGGCATTCAGGACATGGGCGCGGCCGGCCTCACCTGTTCCACGTGCGAAATGGGCGCGCGCGGCGGCGTCGGCCTTGATGTCGAGCTCGATTTTGTCCCACAACGTGAATCGGGCATGTCAGCATACGAGATCATGCTTTCGGAGAGCCAGGAGCGCATGCTGCTGGTCGCCGAAAAGGGCCGGGAAGATGAAGTCCTGCGGGTCTTTGCCAAGTGGGGACTGGATGCGGTCATCGTTGGCAGCGTCGAGCCGGAGCCGCGCCTCCGCATCCGCCATCACGGCGTGCTGGTAGCCGATATCCCCAACGTTTCACTCACTGACGACGCTCCTCTTTACCACCGTCCCATCGGCTCGTGGCCAGCGCCTGTCCCGCACGATCCACCTGAAGACGTTCAGGCTCTGCTCGACGAGGATCGCGATTACGCTGCCGATCTGAAAAAGCTCCTTTCCTCGGCCAATGTCTGCTCCAAGCGCTGGGTTCACGAGCAATACGACTCCATGGTTCAAACCAACACCGTTCAGGGCCCCGGCGGCGAAGCCGGAGTGATGCGCATAAAAGGAACCGGCAGGCCAGTTTCGGAAGCCGACGATGTGTCAGGGCACGACCTTGGTCGTGCCAAAAATGCTCAAAAGGGAGAAGGGGCTGCAGCCCCTGAGTCTCCCCACGACCGCGGCCTGGCCATGGCGCTCGATGGCAACGGCCGCTGGTGCTGGCTCAATCCCCGGCTGGGCGCGATGCATGCCGTCGCCGAAGCCGCACGCAAAGTGGCCTGCACCGGAGCTATACCCATTGCCGCCACCAACTGCCTCAACTTTGGCAATCCCGAAAAACCCGAAATCATGGCGCAACTTTCCGCCGCCATTGACGGCATTGCCGATGCCTGCACCGCGCTGGGCACACCCATTACCGGCGGCAACGTCTCCTTATATAACGAGACTCGTGGTGTGGGCATTTATCCTACACCGGTGATCGGAATAGTCGGCATCCTCGACGACGTTTCCCGCGCCGTTCCGGCGCATTTTCAGCAGGCCGGCAACGCCATCCTGCTGCTCTGGCCCATTGCCGCCGGCCAGCAACCCGATCCCAATCTCCCCGTTCCGCTCAATCCGCCGTCCATCAGCCAGTACCCGATGCCAATCTTCGAGCAGCAGCCCTATCCCGAGATTCAGCCCGAAGTCCCGGCAAGCGTGGCGGAAGCTGCCCTCGCCGCATTTGGTTCGTCGGAATACGCCAAGGTCGTTCTCGGTGGGATATGGGGGCATCCACCGCAGCTCGATCTTGCCGCCGAAGCGCGGCTTCACAAGCTCCTCGCCGAGCTGGCCCACCGCAAGCTCGTCAATTGCGCCCGCGACCTCTCCGATGGCGGCCACGCGGTAGCGCTGGCGCAAGCCGCTTTCCCCAAAGGCATCGGCGCGGTGGTCGAACAGGACCAGTCGCTGCTCGCTCACCCCTGCTTTGGCCTATTCGCCGAGCCCGCGTCGACGGTGATCGTGACCGCAACCCACGACCACGTTTCCGCCATCGAAAAAGCCGCGCGCCATCATGGATTCTTGGCCGCACGCATCGGCGTCACCGGCGGCCCGCTGCTGGAAATCTCGGTCGATCGCGAGCCATTTATTTCCACCCCCATCGCGGATCTGCGCACCATCTGGGCTGAGGCCCTGGAAGCCAATCTCCACGATGAGGTCTACGCATGACGCAGCGTCTTTTCCAGGGTATCGAGGGCATAGCGGACTGCACCCGGCACCTGGTCTCACGGCATGATCAGAATTCCCTCGTCCCAGATCCCCGATCCCTGTTCCCTGCCGGCGATGCCGACAAGCTCCACGAAGAATGCGGGGTGGTTGCCATCCACAACCATCCCGATGCCGCGCGGCAGGCCTACCTTGCCCTTTACGCGCTGCAGCACCGCGGCCAGGAATCGGCCGGCATCGCCACGGCTGATGGCCAGCGGCTGGCCAACATCAAGGGCATGGGGCTGGTTTCTGAAATCTTCACCGACGACGTTCTCCAAAAGCTTCCCGGCCACATGGCCATTGGCCACACGCGCTACTCGACCACCGGCGATTCCGCACTTCTCAATGCGCAGCCCATTCGTGTCGATTCCACCAAGGGCCTCATCGCCATTGCCCACAACGGCAACCTGGTGAACCTGGGCAATCTTCGTACCCGGCTGGAACGCGCCGGCGCCTATTTCCAGACCACCTCGGATTCTGAGATCATCGTGCAGCTCATCGCCCATTCGCAGGCCTCGACGCTGGTGGACGCCATTGCCGAATCGCTGGCGCAGGTGGAAGGCGCTTTCTCGATCGTCATGATGACGCGCGACCGCATCTTCGCCGCCCGCGATCCACGAGGCTTCCGTCCGCTCTCGATGGGGCGCATGAAAGACTCCGAGGGCCGCGACACTATCGTATTCGCCAGCGAATCCTGCGCCTTCGATCTGCTCCGCGCCGAGTTCCTCCGCGACGTTCATCCCGGCGAGCTGGTGATGGTAAGCGAAGACGGAGTCACCAGCCGGCAGTTCGCCTCCGGGGTTGCGCAATCAAGCTGCATCTTCGAGCACGTCTACTTTGCCCGCCCTGATTCGCGCATTTTTGGCCGCTGGGTGCAGGAAAGCCGCGACCAGATGGGCCGCCAACTGGCCCGCGAATCCGGGGTGCCTGCGGATGTGGTGGTGCCCGTCCCCGACTCCGGCGTCACGGCAGCGCTCGGCTATGCGGAAGAAGCGGGAATCCCTTTCCGTTTCGGTCTCATTCGCAATCACTATGTGGGCCGCACCTTCATCCAGCCTGAGCAGCGCGTCCGGGACTTTGGAGTCCGTCTCAAGCTCAACCCGGTACACAATCTGCTGGCCGGCAAGCGCGTGGTTTTGATTGACGATTCCATCATCCGCGGGACGACGAGCCGGAAGATTGTGCGCATGGTCCGCGGCGCCGGAGCTAGGGAAGTTCATCTGCGCATCAGTTGCCCGCCGACTGTCTCCCCCTGTTTCTACGGAGTCGATACTCCCTCGAAGCGGGAACTGATCGCCGCCAACCAGTCCATTGAAGAGATTCGCCGCTTCATCGAAGCCGACTCTCTGGCCTATCTTTCTCTCGACGGTCTGCTGCAAGCCTGCGACGGCGGCGAGGGTAACCACTTCTGCACCGCCTGTTACACCGGCAATTACCCTACCCAGTGGATCGACGTAGACGAAATCCTTCCTGCCGCGGTCAGTCTTTAGCGGCTGTAAAGCAGTTCCACTTCCAAAGGGCGGCCAGGCCGGTTGATGACCACTGCCATTCAACGTCCCCCTCAGCCACAATGTTGCGGCCCTACGGCATATGGGGGTGTGGGGGGTAAAAATACAAGTGTATGAAAACAAATTAGTTAAAAATCGGCATTTTTGCAAGTGTATGAAAACAGGTAACTTGCAAGGTGATTTCTTCATAAGTGTATGAAAACAAGCTACTTGTTGCATGATCCCGCCTTTCTCGCGCCTTTCCAGAATATGGTTTGGGCTTGCAATTTTATTGTGCATGAAGAGAGGAATGAATCTGCAATTGCAAACTACTGGATCGATTTGATTTATTGAATTCGCCTCTTGACATCTCGCTGGGCGCGCGTTGCAGGGGGCTAATTGGCGGCGGGGTCGCGAGAAAGGGATTGCGGCGCTGGGCAACCCTCGAGCAAGTCCTGGTAGAGACGTTCCCAGCGGTTGAGCACGGTTTGCAAATTGAATTGGCCGGTGGCGAAGCGGCGTGCGCGTGCGCCGATGGCCTGACGCTCGGCCGCCGGTATTTGCATCAGGCCGGTCATGGCACAGGCCAGGGCGGCCGCATCTCCCGGTGAAGCAAGCCGGGCTTCATCGACGCCCCGGCCGAGGGCTTCGCGAACGCCGGGGACGTCGGTGGCCACTGCCGGCAGACCGG
>JASHOY010000424.1 GCA_030038435.1 Acidobacteriaceae bacterium
CGGTAGACGATCTGCTCTGGATGCGGACGGAAGGGCTGGACATTGCGGTCATCGAGCACGCCAGGACCGGCTTGATAGCCGGCATCTGCGGAGGTATGCAGATGCTGGGGCACCTGATCCTTGATCCCGAGCGAATTGAGAGTTCCGGGTCGACTCGGGGCCTCTGTCTTTTGCCGCTCAACACCACCATGCGACAGCTAAAGGTGACAATAGCTGGCACTGGCCAGATGATCGTAGGATTGCTCTTCGGTCAGCCGGTCGGTACGATCAGGCTGCATGGATATGAAATCCATGTCGGCGAGACATCGTATCTCGGACAGGCGCAGCCCTTTGCCGAGGTGATACGCGAATCGGTTGACCGCACAGAGACGGTGACCGATGGTTGTATGAGCGAGGGCTGCCGAATCTTTGGCACTTATCTTCATGGCCTCTTTGATGGCGATGATTTCCGCCATGCCTTCATCGAGGCAGGCCGCGCATATTATCACCTCACTCCAGCTGCAGAGTTGAACAACTGGGGATCGAACCGGCAGTAATCTCTTGATCGGCTCGCAACCGTTGTCAGCCAATCACTCGATATGCCGAAGATCTTCGAGTGGGTTGGGCTCCAGTATCAGACCCGACATGCACGTGAAACCAACGAGGCTGCGCGATGAACCGCTGTTTTCTGCTTCCCGCTGCCTACCTTACCGATCGGATCGCGGGCGATCCCGAACGGCTTCCGCATCCTGTCCGGCTCATGGGATGGGCCATCACAAAGGGAGAAGAGGCCTTGCGATATCCGGATCAGAACAACGAGAGCGAGTTGCTTGTCGGTGCGGCGCTTAGCGCAACGGTCGTGGCCGCAAGCTACTCTCTGACGCGGCTAATCATCGTTGAGGCCTATCGGCATTCGAGGCTCTTAGGCGGGCTCATTGAGATCGGTCTTGGATGGACCTGCCTCGCCGCCCGCAATCTTCGGGATGAAACGTCGCGGGTTCTGGCTGCGCTTAATGAGGGAGATCTCCCGTTGGCACGGCGCCGTCTTGCGCGCGTCGTTGGACGAGATACCGAGTGTCTCGACATTCATGAGATCAGCCGAGCTGTCATCGAGACCGTGGCTGAAAGCACCTCTGATGGCGTCGTTGCACCACTTTTTTACATGAGCCTGGGTGGTGTTCCACTTGCCATGGCCTACAAGGCCGTCAACACACTCGACTCCATGATCGGCCATGCCGATGATCGCTATTTCTATTTCGGCAAGGCTGCGGCTCGCCTGGACGATGTAGCGAACTTTGTCCCGGCAAGGCTGACAGCATTTGCGATCGTGGCTGCCAGCCGGTTGTCGAATGCTAACGCAGGTGACGCGTGGAAGGTCTGGTTGCGCGACGGAAACAAGCACAAGAGCCCGAATGCCGGCCAACCAGAGAGTTCGATGGCAGGAGCGCTTCGAGTCCGGCTCGGGGGCGGAAACTACTATGACGGCGAGTTCATTCCGACTGAGCCGATGGGCGGGGAGTTTCCGGCGCCGCAGCCCCAACATGCTCGCAAAGCCATTCGCATCGCCTCCGCCGTTGCGCTGCTGAGCCTTGGCGCCGGAGCACTTTTCAGCGCGCTGCTTCGGCCGAGGAGGAGCGAATGATTCCACTCACGCCGCTCCACGGAGGTCAGCTCTGGCAGATTGCAGATCACTTTGGGATTCCTGCCTCGGAGCTTCTCGACTTCAGCGCCAACATCAATCCAGAGGGTCCGCCGACAGCCGTGCTCTCCGCCTTGCGCGCGGCTCCCAATGAGCCTTCGATCCTGACGAATTATCCAGACCTCGACGAGATGGAACTCAGGCAGTCCCTTGCGCGCTATGCGGGTGTTCGGCCCGAGAACGTCGTTGTCGCAAACGGCTTTGTGCCACTGCTCGATGCCGCGCTCCGAGTCCTCCCAATTCGAAGTTGTCTTGTGCCGGTGCCCGCATTCGTCGAATACCACAGGGCGCTGGAGCGATCTTGTATCGAAATGATTCCACACGCCCTCACGCCCGATTCTGACTTCTCCTGCAACGCCGCTGAGCTGTTCAGCAACTCCTGCGATGCAATCCTGCTCGCAAACCCTCAAAACCCGTCGGGTGTTTTATGCTCGCGCGAAACGATGCTGCGGATTGTCGAAGAAGCTGCACAGCGGAAGATTTGTATTCTCCTCGATGAAGCCTTCATCGACTACCGCCCGGAATTATCTCTCGCTAGTGAGATCGACAGCTTCCCCAGCCTGGTCGTATTTCGGTCAGTCACTAAATTCTTCGGTATAGCCGGACTTCGCGTGGCCTATGCAGTTGCAGATACCGAGCTTTGCAGACGGTTGCAGCAGGCGATTGCACCATGGTCTGTCACAACGCTCGCCTCTCTTGCAACCTGTGCCGCCGTTCGGGATGAAGCATTCGCGCGACAAACCATCGCGCTCAACAATGAACGCCGAGACCAGATGGAAAAAGCCATTCGGAAGCTCGGCATCCACGTTTATCCCTCCGCGGCCAATTTCCTTCTTCTGCGACTGCCCAGCACCATCGACGATCAGCAATTCTGGGAACGCCTGATCCGCGAGCACCACATTGTCCTGCGCAACTGCGCCAACTACGAGGTTCCTGGCGATCGGCATCTGCGTACTGCGGTTCGTACCAATGCCGACAATGCACGGCTCATCGAAGCTCTTGCGCAGGAGGTTCAAAACGGGGAATGACCCACTGGTATCGAGAGCCAAAACAAATAAAGCTCATTGAGCACCTGGAGCGGGCAGGGATCGACCTTGTGCTCTGCTCGCTCGGGTTCTCGGATATCGATCTGCAGACTCTAAAAGCGGATCTGCCGCCGATCAAACTCGCCCAGCGGCTTACCCGGGGAACTCCTTCCATCGGAGACGAAAAAAAGGCTCTGATCGTGGCGCGCCCCGGTCATATTGACCCGGAGTGGCTCCGGAATCCAGGACCATGGGCGGGCGTCCTTGTCCTGCCAGGACGCTCTCCCGCCCGAGAACATGCGCTGCGCGATCTGTTCACCGTCAACCGCTCCTTCCATAATGGTGCAAGAGGACAACGAGCAGTCAGCAAGGGCACCCTGCACCGCTTTGTTCTTGATATGCGAACCCATCCACCTTCTCTATACGGTGTCCGGGAAATCCCCTCCGGTCAGACAGCCGGCAAAGAGTGATCGGTTTCAAAACGAATATCTTGCCGCAAGCTGGACGAGCCGGGGCGACTGCGCGCTGACGATCTGCCCAAAGTTAGGATCCTCGACCTGTCCATCCACGGATGCCGGACCGTAGAACTGGGCGTGATTGAAGACATTGAAGGACTCGAAGCGAAGGGCAAGCGAATGGGCTTCGGTGAA
>JASHOY010000425.1 GCA_030038435.1 Acidobacteriaceae bacterium
CCAAAATGGCTCCGTTTTAAACCGGCGCTGACAATTTTAGAGCAGTTTCGAAAAACCGTTGGGGGTGCAGGCGGAGGTTAAAGTCTTCGCCCCCCAGATGACCGCTCGACCCCGCATGCGGTGAATGCCCTTACCTGTTTGCGAAGCGGCTCGAATCCGGGCGCCGGAATGCGCCGCTCGATTCTCATGGGGTCGGCGGGGCCCGGTTTCGATGACGCCACAGGATAAGCACCGGGCCGAAGGAAAAGGCGGAAGCTCATAGAAGGGTGCGAGGCATCCAATCTTGACAAGCTCGTGGTACGAACTGGGGGAATCTTTTCGACGCGGAGGGGTCGGAAAACTTGAGGTTTCATTCGTGGCTGCCATCACTCGAAACACTACATTCAGAACTGCGCTTTCGACGCTGTTTCAGGCTGTACAGGAACGACTTGGCGTGAGCATCACGCCGTCGCACTTCTACTTTCCCATACCCAAGCTGAAGTCGTTCAACAGCAAAGACTGGAATGCATGCCATCCTTGCCGGGGGATGGATTTTCGCATTAGCGAGCAGATGAATCGGCTGCAAAGCGAGGTCCTTCCATTTGCCAAGGAGTGGGCATTTCCACAACATCAAAACGGAGACCGGCATGAATTTCACTACAACAACGGTTTTTTTGAGGACGTCGATGCGGAGGTGGCCTACTCCCTGGTGCGCTGCCACAAGCCGCGGCGCATTATCGAGGTGGGAAGCGGGAACTCGACCCTGCTGCTGGCCACGGCGGTGCGGAGGAATGCCCAAGAGGGGTTTCCTTGCGACCTGACCTCCATTGAGCCGCACCCGGCGGATTTCCTCTGCGATGGAGTACCGGGGCTTACGCAGTTGATCGATGGCCCGGTTCAGAATGCACCCGTTGAGATGTTTCGCACGCTCCGCGCCAACGATATCCTGTTTATCGATTCAAGCCATGTAGTTTCGATCGACAGCGACGTGGTTTACATGTGCCTGCGGGTGCTGCCGGAGCTTGCACCCGGAGTGATTGTTCATTTCCACGACATCTTCGCGCCGCTCGACTATCCGGAAAAATTCGTGAAGACGAATCTTTGTTTCTGGGGCGAGCAATACATGCTGGAGGCATTTCTGGCCTTCAATTCAGCTTTTCGCGTGTTGTGGGCGTCGAGCGCTATGCAGCAGTTCCGGCCGGAAGCTCTGCGCAGCGCCTTTCCCAACTGGGAAGGCAGCTTCGCTCGATTACCGGCTTCACTGAAAGGCTTTGTTCCAACGCGAGACGGGAACCGCGTATGGCCATGCAGCTTCTGGATTACGCGCGCGCCCGAGCATACGTAAGTTGGGCTGCCTGCCGCGGTTATTTAGGGCGCTGCATATCGAATCGGTCGTGAGTGCGGACGTAAGTGGGTCCACCCATGCGGCCAATCGCATTCAACTTATCGGGATCGACTTTGCAAGTATCGAGAAGCAGGTCTTCGCGGACGTGAAAGCGAAGAACATCCCCGAGCACAAGGTTGCCGCCGCCTGGCTTTTGACTCACTCGAACGATCTCCCGCAAGCGGCACTCCAAATGAATCTTGCTCTCCGCCACACGGGCCGGGCGAATCAGATCGCTGGGCAGCGGAGTGAGTCCTGAAAGCAAAAACTCATCTACTTCCGGCGAAGCCTCTGTCGAGCAGGCATTCATCTGCGCGGCGAACTCCTCGGAGACAATGTTGACCACAAACTCGCCAGTGGCTTCAATATTGAGCAACGTGTCTTTCTGCGGCTGCGCCCCCGGGCGCACGGCGGAGCAAAAGCAAACTACCGGCGGATTAGTGCTGCAGCCGGTGAAGTAACTGAAGGGAGCGAGGTTTCTTATGCCGGTTGCGTCTACGGTTGAAACAAAGGCGATGGGGCGCGGAACGATGATGCCGATCATAAGCTTATAAATGTCGTTCGCGGGATGCTCGGAGGGATCGAATACGCGCATGGTTCTCTCTTTGGCCTTCTGGGATTGGAATCCTGCTGATTCTCATTGCCTGGCAGGTTCCTGACAAAAGTGGCCAGTTTGGGAATGCCGGCAACATGGGGCGTGAAAATACTCTCCCCGGACTGGCCGCCCGGCGAATCGGCCATCGCCGGCGCGGGCACATTCTCCAGCCGCGATCTTATACGACTTTGTCACGTCCGTTCGGCTGACGTGGAACACGGGACGCAGGGATGGGGCCGCGCAGCGTCTCAACAACCGCCTTGGCTGAGGCTACCAGGCCGGCAAGCTGGCGTACCGGCTTGCCTACCGTATCCGAGACCACGGTGCTGGTGCGATCGGCGGTATCGATCAATCCAGATAACACGCCCTCCAGCCGTGCCGACTGGCGACGAACGCGTTCCACTATCTCTGTGCTTGCCGTCCCGATGGCTGTCGATTGTGAGCGCAGACCGTGAAGTATCGCGGTCAGATCCTCGGCAGTCGATTCAATTTTCGGGCTCAGTCCGGTCAGCAACTCGCGCGTGTCATAAATCAACGGCATTACAGAAGTGCGGATATCCGAAATCTCGTCTTTGAGGGTCTTTGCCACTTTGCCCATGGCAATGAGAATCACGAGCACGAGGCTCGCCTGCAGCAACACGGCAATTGCAACCAGGGTCAGGATTACGATCTCGATGGCCGGTATACCGGAGCTTGACATGGGAAGCGCCCTCACCTCGCAGGCATCCAGGCCCGCACAAGTTTGCATAACGCGCCTCCCGAAAGGGGGAGGCAATCTGGGACCGGGGCGACGCCGCG
Organism: Acidobacteriaceae bacterium; assembly: GCA_030038435.1. GTDB lineage: Bacteria > Acidobacteriota > Terriglobia > Terriglobales > Acidobacteriaceae > Telmatobacter. The sequence goes on from JASHOY010000425.1 coordinate 2,757, forward strand.
CCGCACTCTATTGCTGGCGTAGCGGAACGCACAAGAGGCCAAGAGCGAGTTGGCGCCGATCGACTGCGTGCAGTCAGACTCCAAGTCTCTCCCGGACCCTATTCGTTGCTGGGTTCTGAAGTACCCACGGTGGTCCGGTAGGCCTGACGTCCAGCATCCATGGCCGATGAGACCCTGTTTGCCTGGTCCGTGACAAAAGTCTTACCCCGCTCCACAAAGTCTTCCCACTGCGCTCTGCCACGGTCCACGACGTCGCGTCCGCGTTCCACATACTGGTTCATCTGTTCTTTGCCGCGGTCGACGAACGAACCCATATCCTCGGCTGCCTGGCGCGTCCGGTTGCGCAGGTAATCGGACCCCTCGCGGGCTCCGCTGGCCAGTTCCTCGCGCAATTCGCGGCCGCTCTTGGGCGCATACAGAACCCCTACCAGTGCGCCAACACCCAATCCAGCCAGAAACCATACAAGCCCATATGTCTTTGTTTCTTCCGCCATGACGGTTTGTCTCCTTTCGTTCTGCTTGACAACTGCCTGATCACATCAAAATCGCCGGGACGCCAACGTGCTGCAGTTCATTGTTGGGAATGAAAGTATCGGTTTTCGTCTCTCGGCAAGAGTCATGAGTTTCTGCGCATATGACGCCTCGCCTTCACTGCAAGTTGCCCCACGGCCCGCAATCCAGATCCGCAGATAAATCTATTCTCTCTCAAAGATCGCGGAAGTGCATGCAACCAAGCTGATTTTCCCTCATGATATCCCTCCGGTCTTTCTGCGAGAATTTCGAATCGAGGGAAAGGGTTTCCTGGCCTCAAGAGGACATCAGGAGTTCAGTTTCAATGGCAACGGGTAACCGGGAAGAATTCTACTGCGTATTGTCGTCTCGCCGCGTCATCCCCCGCATCCACAGGCATGGGCTAGCACCTCGGCGAAGTGCATGGCCTTGCGGTGGCCGAGCTGCGCAATCTGCTCGCGGCAACTGAATCCGTCCGCGACCACAACCGTCATTGGCGGCGCCGAGCGCACCGCCGGCAGCAGCCCATCCTCGGCGATCAACTTCGAGACCTGGAACTTTTCAGCTTCGAACCCAAACGGCCCCGCCATGCCGCAGCATCCTGCTTCGATGCACTCGACCTGCGCGCCAGCCTCGCGCAGCACTTCTATTTCACTCCCGGGGCCGGCGAAGACAGCTTTGTGATGGCAATGCCCGTGGATCAGCACCTGAGCTCCATCCAGGCGGCCGGCAAACGCTCCCGGAGCTTTAGCCGCCAGCCAGTCCGCCAGCAGCCACACCTGCCCGCTCAGGCGGTGTGCGCGCTCCTCATGGGGAAACAGCTCCAGCAATTCATCCTTGAACACACTTGCGCAGCTTGGTTCGAGGAAAATGAAAGGCCGACCCGCCTCAATTTGAGTAGCCATTCGATCAAGAACGTGTGCCAGATACTTGCGAGCAGCGCCAAGAAAGCCGAAGTCATAAAGCGGCCGTCCGCAGCAGAAGTGCCCCTGCGGAACTTCCGCCTGGAATCCGGCCTGAGCCAGAACCGTTTCCGCAGCGTTCAGTATCCCGGGGTGGTAGTAGTTGTTCCAGGTGTCTGGCCACAGAAGCACCTGTTCCGCGCCGGGGAACGATTGGCTCGCGCCACCACCTCCGGCCATTGATTTTGTCTTTTGAAAGCTCTGCCGCGCCAGCTCGGGCAGCTTGCGTTCCGGCGCCACGCCGGCGATCCGTTTCACCAGCTCCCCAGTCACGGGTCCGGTCAGCAGTGCATTGGTCAGGCCCGGCGACAGAGATCCCCAGCGCGCCAGCCGGTCGGCAAAGCCGAAGACATAATGATGCAGCGGGTGTAGCCGTCCGGTGTAGTGCTGCGCCAGAAACTCCGCCTTGTATTCGGCTACGTCCACCTGCACCGGGCACTCGGTCTTGCAGGCTTTGCAACTGAGGCACAGCGAAAGTGCCTCGTGCACGGCTTCGCTCTTGAAGCCTTCCTCGCGCAGCGCTCCGGCCATCGCTTCCCAGAGCAACCGCGCCCGCCCCCGCGTCGAGTGCTGTTCCTCGCGCGTCGCCCGATAACTGGGACACATGACTCCGCCCCTGGTATTGCGACATGCGCCCACGCCCACGCAGCGCTCTGCTGCCTCTTCTAACGAGCCATGGTCCGAAGCAAACGCAAAATGCTTCGCCGGTTCATGCGTGCCCGGGTGGTTTTCCGCAGTCTCCAGGTAGTGCCGGATATTCTCAATCGGGTCATAAACGCGCACCGCGTCGGAAAGTTTGCCGGGGTTCATCCGGTTGTCGGGATCCCAGAGGGTTTTGAATTCGCGAAACGCCTCCACTAGTTCCGGACCAAACATCTTGGGCAGCAGCGCGGCACGCGACTGCCCGTCGCCGTGCTCTCCGCTCAGCGACCCGCCAAAGCTGAGCGCCAGATCTGCCGCACGATCGATGAACTCGCGATACTTCCGTAGCCCTTCTGCTGTCCTTAAATCGAAATTGATGCGCAGATGCGCACAGCCTTGCCCGAAGTGTCCCCAAATCGGGCTGCGATAACCGAACTCTGTCATCAGCGCGGTAAGACCGCGGAGATAATCTCCCATTCGCGCCGGCGGCACTGCCGCGTCTTCCCACCCTTCCAGCCCATTGGGTTCGCCGGGAATGAAAACATTGCCTGCCAGCGCCGTGTCGCGGATATGCCAGATCCGCGCCGCTTCTTCCGATGTATGAATCTTGGCCGTTGGCGCGCCCGGCCACCGCGGCGCCTCGGCTGCCAGCTTTTCCGCCTTGGCACGCGCTTCTTCCGCATCCCAGGCGCCCATCTCCACCAGCAGAAACCCGCCGGCATCGGGAAGCAGGGGGATGTCGCGGAGATTGATTCCCTTGCGGCGCATGAAGCTCACCAGCAGCGAGTCGAAACCCTCCAGCCCGATGGGGCCATGCTCCAGCGTCAGCATGACCGCGTCGGCAGCCTGGAAGGCATCCGCAAAACCCAGCACCACCAGCACGCGGTGCGGCGGACTAGCCGCAAGGTTCAGCGTCGCCGAGAGCACATTCACGCACGTCCCTTCCGACCCCACCAGTGCTCGCGCCACATTGAACCCATTCTCGTCGAAGAGTTCGTCCAGGTTGTAACCGGAAACCCTCCGCGGAATGCGCGGATACTTCTCGCGGATTTGCGCCGCATACCGGTCGCGGATGCGCACCAGGCCGGCATAGATTTCGCCCACACGTCCGCCGCCCCGAATCAGTTTCTCCCTCTCCTCGGGGCTCGTCCGGCCCACCGTCATACGCGTGCCGTCGTAAAGCACTACATCCAGCGACTCGACATTGTCGACAACTTTGCCCGCCAGCAACCCGTGTACGCCACAACTGTTGTTTCCGATCATTCCGCCCAGCGTGCATCGGCTGTGCGTTGCCGGATCGGGCCCATAGGTCAGGTGGTAAACCTCGGCGGCCTCGCGCAACCGGTCCAGCACCAATCCCGGCTGCACGCGCGCCAGCTTGTTCTGGGAATTGATCGACTCGATGGCGTTCATGTAGCGCGAATAGTCGAAGACCACGGCCACATTGGCACATTGACCCGCGAGGCTCGTCCCACCGCCGCGCGCCAGGACCGCGGCTCCGAGGGAGCGGCAGGCGGCAAGCCCGGCTTGCACATCGTCCGCATCGCGCGGCAGCACCACGCCCACGGGAAGCTGTCGATAGTTCGAAGCATCGGCCGCATAAAGCGCGCGAGACCCCATATCGAACCGGATGTCACCCCGCAGCACCGCCTTCAGCCGCGCCTCCAGCTCGCGGTGCGCGGCAAAGCGCTCGTGCTCAAGCGGAGGAAAATTCGTAAGGATGGAAAACGGCGGATTGCTTGCGCTGGTTGTGCCCACGGTGGAATGTTATCGTGTTTGGGCAATGCCCCGCCGTGACTATTGCGAAGGCCACTCCTCAACCACGACGCCAAGATCGTTCAGCTTCCTGATGACCGCTTCCACATTGCGCCGGATCGCGGGCCGGTCTTTGCGGCTGGCATCGGGCGATTCCGCCACGGCTATCACCCGCCCATAATGCCAGGAGCCGGCGGGAATTGCCGCAACGGCCTTGCCCAGATCGGAAAGCCGAACCTGGAGTTCCTGGCGGCGCGCCGCCGGCGGGCGGAGCATCGAGCCCTCAGCAAAACTGCCCAGCGGCTCATCGGGCAGTACAATCCGCATATCCAGCATCTGAGCGCTTACCGTGAGAAAGGGATTCTGCCATTGGCTGGGATCATGGATATCCACATATAAGCTTCTGGTGGGCACCGGAATCAGTGCGAGGGCCGCCCGTTCCGTGTCGGTTTCTGTAGCGTTGGCTTGAGCCTGGTGCTCGGCTTTGACCGCTTTTTGGGCGACTCCCTCCACCGCCTGTTCTTCTTTGTGACAGGCAAAAATAGAGCCAAGACCGAGCAGAGCTATAGCGGCAAGTGCGCCGTTCCGCCAGCGGGAATTCACCCATCCAGAATATCAGTGAATGGGGCGAAACACTGAACCCCTGCCGGAAGCTATAGAAAAGATGAGCCCAAGCCTTGACACGTTCCCTTCATCCCTTCTTCAAACTGATTCCCATCGCATGCCGCAGCCGGCGTGAATGTCGTCACAGCGGTCAATCCGTTTATGTGCCAATCTTGGGGATGGACCGAGGGAACCCATGCCCAGACGAATTGTGGCCATCGTAGGCAGTTACCGCCGTGGAGGAACCATCGACACCGCCGTCGCTGCCATGCTCGAGGCGGCGCGCGAGCTGGGCGCCGAAACGCACCTCATCCATCTCACCGAACAGCACATTGAATTCTGTCGCAACTGCCGTCAATGCATGCAGGAAACCGGTGACACTCGCGGAAGATGCGTGCAGGACGATGACCTGAAAGAAATTCTCGACGAGATCGAGGCCGCGGACTCCGTTGTGCTGGCCGCGCCTGTGAACTGCTATAACGTGACGGCGATCTTCCGCCGCTTTATGGAGCGGCTGGTGGGCGCAGCCTATTGGCCGTGGGGCGCCAAATCTCCCATCGTCCGGACAAAAACCAAGCCGCGTAAGGCCGTCCTCGTCGCCTCCTCCGCCATGCCCGGCTTTCTCATTCCCCTTGCTACCGGCGCCGCTCGCGCATTGAAGGTAACGGCAGCGATGCTTGGCGCGCGGTCAATCGGCCGCCTATGGATAGGTATGGCTGCAAGAACGCCATATCCGGCGCTTTCGCCGAAGGTGATCGAACGCGCCCGCCGCCTTGGTTTCGATCTCGCCGCGTGAAAGTATCAGGATTGCCAATCCGTGCGGCCCCGGCAATGCCCTTTAGAGCTGAAACCTGCGCTCATCTGCCGTCCGCTCACTTCGGCAGCAAACTCCGCGCAATCGAATCCAGCACCCCATTCAGGAAATTGATGGATTCCGCGGCCGAATAGCGGCGGCAGATTTCAAGCGCCTCGTTGATCACGATAGGAAAAGGCGTGCCCTTGAAGGCCAGCATCTCGCCCACCGCCATGCGCAGCAGGTTGCGATCCACACTGGACATGCGCTCCAGGCGCCAGTTGCGCGAGTGCTCCACGATCAGCTTATCGACCTGTTCACGGTGCGCAACCGCGGCACGAAAGAGGTCTTCGGCAAAACCGCGCACCGCCGGCTCGGCCTCCACGCCTGATCTCCAGAACGTAGCGTGAACTTCATCCGGTGTCTGCCGGCCCATGTCGGCCTGAAACAGCATCTGCATGGCCAGCTCTCGCGATTTGCGGCGCCCTGATGCGTGGTGTTGTCCTGAGCTCAACGCTGGTCACCTGCGGCGGCGAGTTTGCGGTGTAGGCTTACCATTTCCATGGCGGCTGCCGCGGCCTCGAATCCCTTGTTTCCCGCCTTCACCCCGGCGCGATCGAGCGCCTGTTCCAGAGTTTCGCAGGTGAGGACACCGAAGCTGTGCGGAATACTAGTCTCTTGCTGCGATTGACCGATTCCCCGCGCCACTTCATTGTAGATGGCCTCGTAGTGCGCGGTTTCGCCGCGCAGCAACACGCCCAGGGTAACGATCGCGTCCACGCGCCCCGCGTTGGCAATCGCTCGCGCCGCAGCGGGTATCTCCCACGCGCCTGGCACCCGAACCACCTCTATATCGGCGCGGTTGGCGCCGCTGCGCAGTAAAGCGTCGAGGGCTCCCTGCAGCAACCGTTCCGTAATTACCGCGTTCCATCGCGAGACCACAATGGCGAATTTCATCCCCGCCGCGGAAAGGTCGCCTTCAACCGCAATCGGCTTGCCTTTTACTGGATCGGTCCACGCCCAGAATGCCACGCTGAACCCCTGCTCTGGCTCTACGGTGAAGAGGCGCGATTTCCAATGCGTTTCTGAGATGGCCGAAAGGCGCGCCGCAGCATCCTTTCCGCCGCTCGACCGCAGCCAATTTTCTGCTGCCTGGTGCACGGCGTCCAGCGCCGTCACTTCGATGAGAATGTCGGCGGGCGCAGAGAAACGGCCATCGACAATTTCCAGATTGCCCAAGGGCGCCAGGAAAGATGCTCCACGGCTGACCGTGGTCCCCGACGGCGAATTGCCGTTGGAATGCTGGGAATCCTCTTCCTGCCATCCTTTGCCCGGCTCCAGGCCCATTGCCGAAAAAAACGCAACCAGACTGTCATAGGAGGCTGAGTTTCCCGATGGGCGCAAAAAAGAGATCCCCTTGATCATGAATCGATTCTATCCTGCGCCGGAATCGGGCAGGAGGCGGCCATGATCCCATCGTCCTCCCACCCCATCCGGACCCGCCTTTCGGCGCGCGGCGCTTCAGGAAACATACTGGAATGCTCCCTGGATATCCCACATCGAATCCAGTTCCAGGCGGGAAACCAGAGCCAGGGCTTCGGCCTTTGCTCCCGGATAGCAGTAATTCCCTCCCTGCCCCGGCCCGGTCCGCTTTTGACACGGAGGCGGCGGTGAGGAAGCAGTTTCGTGTCCCCCTTTGACAGTCGACAGAAGAATGGCGTAGATTGTTGTCGACTATCGAGGGAAGAAATGCCTACTTCAACGGAATTGCTGCAGGGGACGCTTGACCTTCTGATCTTGCGGACACTTTCGCTAGAGCCGATGCATGGCTGGGGAGTGGCACAGCGGATTCAGCAGGTTTCAAAGGATGCATTGCAGATCGGTCAGGGCTCGCTGTATCCGGCGCTTTACCGGCTGGAATACAAGGGCTGGATTAAGGCGGAATGGGGAAGTTCGGAGAATAACCGGCGGGCAAAGTATTACCGGCTCACAGCGGCTGGCCGGAAACAACTGGAGCGGGAATTGGAGACCTGGGATCGTCTAACTGCGGCGATCGGACTGGTGCTGGGGCGGTCGATGGAAGCGTAAGTTTGCGCCGGGAGATCTTTGCAACTGGCGACGGCCAATCAAGGTTTCAGAATCGGGATCTGGGGCAACCGCCGAGACTGGGAGGTGACAATGATTGGAGAGTTGCTGACTCGAGTCCGGTTCTTTTTCTTCCGCAAGAAACGCAGCGAGCTGGAAGAGGAAATCCAATTTCACCTGGAGCAGGCGATTCGCGCGAAGGTCGCCGCCGGGGCGCCTGCGGCAGAGGCGCGGCGTCAGGCACTGGTTGAGTTTGGCGGCGTACAGACTGCGCGGGAGCAATGCGAGCGGCAGCGTCCGGGAATCTCATTGGGGACGGTGGCACAGGATATTCGCTACTCGATGCGGGGAATTCTTGCCCGGCGCTGGTTTTCCGCGGCCATCCTTGTGATGATGGCGCTGGGGATCGGACTGAACACCATGGTTTTCACGCTGGTGTATGCGGTGCTGTACAAGCCGGTGCCTGTGCCGGGCGGGGCGCGGCTGGTTTCGATCGACAACCGGAGCCTGACGCGGAACGACCAGAGCATGCCGATGTCCTATCCCGATTTCAGGGAGTACCGGTCGCAGAGCGCGAGCATGTTTGAGTCATTCGAGGCGGCGGAGAACGACGGCGGAATTGTAAGCGAGAGCGGGCTACCTCCGCAGCAGTACGCTATGCAGGACACAACCGCAGGGATGTTTTCAATGATCCACGCCAGGGCTTTGCTGGGGCGCACCATTTTGCAGAGCGATGAACAGCCCGGTGCCGCGCCGGTCCTGGTGATCAGCTACAACGTGTGGAAGGAGCGGTACTCGGGCTCCAGATCAGTGATCGGGGTGCATGTTCGAGTGAACGAGAAGCCGGCGACCATTATCGGGGTGATGCCGGAGGGTTTTCACTTTCCAGAGAATAGCAACTTATGGATCCCGCTGGCGCACACGGCGGACCTGGCCAGGCGAGACAAGAGGGCACTGCGAGTGTATGCGATTCTGAAGCCGGGAGCGGGCCTGGGAGAGGCAAGCGCGGCGCTGAGTGGAATTGCGGAGCGGCTTGCGAAGCAGTATCCCGAAGACAAGGGGCTTGGCATCAGCGTGCTCACATTTCAGCAGCGGGTTAACGGTGGGCCGATTCGCATTGTCTTTCTCCTGATGCTGGGCGCGGTGGGGTTCGTGCTGCTCATTGCATGCGCGGATGTGGCAAACATGATGCTGAGCCGCTCGCTGGGACGGCAGCGGGAGATGGCGATTCGCACCGCGCTGGGGGCGACACGATGGCGGATTGTGCGGCAGTTGCTGATTGAAAGCGTGCTGCTGAGCACGGCGGGCGGGTTGCTGGGCCTGGGGCTGGCCGCGGAAGGCGTGCACTGGTTCGACTTGGCCACGTCAAAGATCAGGCCCTACTGGATAGATTTCACCATGGACTACTCGGTCTTCGCATACTTTGCTGCGCTGTGCATCTTTTGCGGATTGCTCTTTGGAATTACGCCGGCGCTGCGCGCGTCGAAGACTGACCTCGTGGAGGTGCTGAAGGAAGGCGCGCATAGCGTGGGACGGCGGCGAGGAGAGTGGTTTTCCGGCGGGCTGGTAGTGTTTCAGTTTGCACTGACGCTGGTGCTGCTGACGGGAGCGGGAATCTTCATTCGCAGTCTGATTCGCACCTTGACAGTGAATCCGTTTGTTCCGGCAAAGGAATTGACGACCGCGCGGCTGATGCTGCCCGATAGCCGCTACAAGGATAAGCAGGCCCGGATTCGCTTGTACGACGAACTTCTACCGCGGCTGCGCGCAATTCCCGGAGTTTCAAATGCGGCGGTGGTTTCCGAACTGCCAGGACAGAGTCCGGGGCGGCAGCAGATCGAACTGGAGCATGTTCCGATCTCCAATCCGGCAAAGCGGCCGTGGATTTTGCGGGTGGCCGCGTCTCCCGGATACCTGGGCACCATCGGTCTGCCGCTGTTGCGGGGGCGCGATTTCAGCAAGACGGATGGCACCCCGGATCACGAAGCCTCGATCGTGACGCGGGATGCTGCAACGCGCCTGTGGCCGGGGCAGGACCCGATCGGCAAACGGTTTCGTCTCTTCGACGACAAGAACGTGGCAGGTCCCTGGATCACGGTGGTGGGCGTTTCTGCCGATTTAGTGCAGGACCTGCAGACATCCGATCCGGTGCCGCTAATGTTTCTTCCTTACCGGCAGGAAGGCTGGAACGATGCGGCACTGATCGTCCGCTCCGGCGCCGATCCCGTGCAGTCGATGCGCAAAGTGGTGCAGAGCCTCGATCCGGATTTGCCGCTGGCTATGCCCTTCCGGCTGGATAAGCTGATCGAATACCAGATGTGGTTCCTGCGTCTGTTCGGAGAGATTTTCTTTGCTTTTGCCCTGATCGCGATGGTGATGGCTTCGGTGGGAATCTACGCGGTGATTGCCTATGCGACTAGCAGCCGCACGCAGGAGATTGGCGTCCGGATTGCTCTTGGAGCGACGATGCGCAGCATCCTGATGCTGGTGATGACGCGCGGGCTCTGGCAGATTGCCGCCGGATTGGCGCTGGGACTGGGTGCGGCGTTGCCGGTGGCGCATGTGATGAGTTTCATTCCCATCGGTGAAGTACGGTCGGCTCCGGTGATCCTGATGGCGGTGACCATGGTATTGGGTGCGGTTGGCCTGTTTGCGTGCTGGATTCCGGCGTGGCGGGCAGCTTCACTTGATCCCGTGAAAGCCATCCGTTACGAGTAGACATAGGATTATTGAACGGAGGATGAGTTCTGGGGCTATGAACCGGCACGCCAAAGACTGGCTGCCGAGGCACAGCCTCATTCAATGCGCAAGGCCTTCACGGGATCGATGGACGCCGCGCGCCGCGCGGGAATGATGCCGGCAATCGCTGCCGCAAGCGCCAGCACTGCAATGGCAATGGCCATGACCGGCAGATTTACGCTGGTGATCTCATAAAGCTGCGACTTGACGAATCGCACGCAGAAGACGGCCACCGGGATTCCGATCGCCAGGCCGGCGACCGCTTGCAGCATGGCTCCGCGCATCACCGCCCCGATTACGCGGCTGCGCGCAGCACCTAGCGCCATGCGAATTCCGATCTCCGGCGTGCGCCGGACTACCGTATACGCCGTCACCCCATAAAGACCGATGGCAGCCAGCAGAAGCGCCAGCAAGCCGAAGAGAGAAGTGAGGTGCGCGATCAGCCGCTCTTCGACGAACCGGTCGTTAATCTGCTGCTGGAAGGTCTCGAACTTCACCACGGCGAGATTGGGGTTGATGCTGGCCAGGGTGTCGCGAACCACTTTTTCAAAGCCGGGAATGGGATGGCTGGTCTCGATCACCATGGCTCCGGCGTACATGGATTGGTCTTTGTCGATGGGGAAGTCGGGGTCGTTGGCGGTACCGGCGGGCTGGGTGAGCGGCAGAAAGTACATGGCGTGGTGTTTCCAGTAGATGCTGGTGTAGGTGGTGTTTTCGACGACGCCGACAATCTCATGGGCGCCATCCATGCCGGCTTTGCCCGGGCCAGAAAAACCGAAGCGATGGCCAATGGGATTGCGATTGCCAAAGAACTGCTTGACGAATTCCTGGTTGACGACCGCGACCGGCGGCGCATTCAGCGTATCCTGCGTGGTGAACCCGCGGCCCAGGACGACATGCGTGCCGACAGAGTCGAAGTATTCGGGAGTGCATTTCACCCACGATGCGCCTTTGTTCAGATCCGGCTGTCCCTGTACTTTTACTCCCGATCCCCAATTGTTGTCCTCCATCGGCGTGTACGTGGCGAGGCCGACTTTGAGAACGCCGGGAATATCGTGAAAGCGGTCTACGATGGTCTGGTAGAGCGGCTCGACCTCCGTGGTCTTATAGCCGGCCGCTTGCGGATTGATGTGGGCGATATAGCGGTTGATTGCGTCCAGGTGCATGTCCACGTTCTCAGCCTTGCTGAGGCTCTGTGCGAAGAGGCCCGCGGCAACCAGCAGCACCAGAGAGAGCGCCGCTTGCAGAACAACCAGTGCACGCTGCAGGATGGACGCTCCATGGGCAGTAGTGCGCGCGTTGGATCGCAGGGCTTCAGCGGGCTGGGCGCGCGCGGCCATCAGCGCCGGCGCAAGTCCAAAGAGGATGCCCGTGACCAGCGCCAAAACGAAGGCAAAGCTGATGACCAGCGGCGATGGCGCAGCCGTGACCGGCATGTTTTGCTGCTCGGGAAAAGCCAGTGCCAGTAAAACATGCGCTCCCAGATAGGAAACGACGAGGCCGAGCAGGCCGCCCATTCCCGAGAGAAGTATGCTCTCGGTAAGAAGTTGGCGCACGATGCGGCTGCGCTGCGCGCCAAGAGCCGAACGGATGGAAAGCTCGGCGCGCCGGCTCATGCCTCGCACCAGCAGAAGATTGGCGATATTGGCGCAGGCCACGAGAAGAACCAGCGCTGCGATCCACTGCAGCAGATTTAAGTGGTCCTTGTAGTCATCCTGCATGTTCTGGATGCCGCCGCCGCCCGGAGTGAGCACCACATGGGTACGGGGCAAAACCCGCCTGGCGCGCGGATCGGTAAATGTCTTCAGCGTCGCAAATTCGCTCTTCAGCAGAGTGCTGGCCCTGGCCTGGAGGGCAGGCAGAGAAGTTCCGGGTTTGATGCGGCCGATGATGTAGGCCCACTCAGTGTCAGGATCGTTGAAGTACGGCGCTCCGATGACTTCATCCATGGAATTCATGGGCAGGAAGTACTTGGGCGGGTTGGTGTCGATGCGGTCCCCGTAAAATCCCTTGGGCGCGATACCAATGATCGTGACCGGCTTGGTATTAATGTAAAACGTGCTTCCCACCACGCTGGGATCGCCTGCGTAGTCCTGCTTCCAGGTGTCATAGCTCATCACGGCGGTGATGGGCGCGCCCTTCTGGTCGTCGTCGTCCACAAACAGCCGGCCTGCCGCCGGCGAAAGACCAAAGACCCGGAAATAGTTGCCGGAGACAAAGGTTCCCATGACCGATTTCGCCTGCGTCTGGGGTCCGGCGCGGCGAACGGTAATGGGCCGCCACGCGTAGCCCGACTCCATCGCCGCCAATTCCGCAAACTCGGGCAGATTTTTCTTGAACATGGAATAGGTTGCGGTGGAAAAAAGCGAGTAATCCCCGCTGTCGTTCCAGCCGCCATTGACGCAGCAATCGTCTTTGTCGCCGATGCGAATGAGAGTCTTAGGGTCGGCGACCGGCAGGTTATGCAGCAGGATAGCGTTGACGAGCGTGAAGATAGCTGAGTTGGCGCCGATGCCCAGCGCGAGCGTGAGCAGCACAGTGGCGGTAAACCCGGGAGCCTTGCGCAATTGGCGAAATGCAAACGAAAGATCCTGCAACAGAACTCTCATTCTGACCTCGAACTACGAGGGCCTGCGCTTCAGGAGTGGACGTCACCTGCCCCTGCCCGTTGCGCCGGCCCTTTTTGAATCCTCGCTAGTCGATGCGAATATCGCCGGAACCGGTTTCCAGGCGCACCTCGGGTCCGCCTCCATTTAGCTGGGTGTGAATGTGATGGCGATCGTTCGCGCCTTCTGTCGCTGTGGAGGAGGTCGTGGAGATGCTGCCCGAGCCTGTCGATGCGTCGAGGTTCATGGGTGCCGTTCCCGTCGTCAACTCAATGTTGCCGGAACCGGTCTGAAGTTTCCAGGCAGAAGAGGGCGTTCCTGTCGCCCTGATGGTGCCCGAACCCGTTTGCGCCTTGAGCGCGCCGTTAACGCCTTTCAGATCGATATCGCCCGATCCGGTCTGCGCCTTTGCATCCCCCTGACCAGCGCCTTCGATGGCGATGTTGCCGGATCCAGTCTGAACAATGAAGCCGCCTCCAAGTCCGGTGGCCGTAATGTTGCCCGATGCCGTGATCAGCTTCGCACCGTCACCAACGCCAGTATCGGCGATGTTGCCGGAGGCCGTCGCGGCGCTAAGCATGGTGTCGGCAGGCGCCTCAATTTCATAGCTGATGCTGATGTTATGCAGGTTTTCGCCCTGTGCGCCGATGCGGATGATGTTCCCCTGCTGCTCGATGGGCGGATTGGCCACGATCTGTTGCACCTGGGCCGGGTCGCCATTCTTATTGGCCTTGACGACGCCGTGAATATGAATCTGGTTAGCGGGTCCGCGAGTGAACTTGATGTTGCCCGAAGCGGTGCCGACGGAGAGAACCAGCTTGCCATTGAAAGACAGGTTGCGGTCGAAGCTAGCCTCGGACTGGATTGCGCCGTCTTCCAGACCCGCAGGCGAACCGGGAAGAGCCGGAGGAATTCCGAGAGCCAATTCCGGCGGCACAAGCCGGGGAGCAGCGGCCGCTGTCGGTAGTTTTGCCGGGAATGGAGACGCAGTGGATGTTGCCAGCGCCGACGGCGCTGACACTTTTCTTGAGGTTGACGAGCCGCTCACCGCAGCAGGAGCGGCCGGCATGGTTGCGATCATCGCCTTCGACGTCGGAGCAAACGGACCCGCGTGCGTGGCTGCGCGCACGCGAACCAGGGACGAGGCGGCGAACAGTAGGGCGGGCACAGTCAGAACAGCTACGCGAAGGCGGGCACCGCCAGAGAATGCGCGGCGCAAATAACTGTCGTTGAGCAGACGCTCGATGCGGCGGGAGATACTGCTGGGACGTGCCATGGCGACTCCTGGGAAAGTTGGGCGCGGCATTGCCGCGAATTCAAGCAAAACCTCGGCATATGCTGCACGGCTCGAGGCTGCGGCGAGGCCGCAACGGTCGCTGATGGTCTCACTAAAGTCCGACAGTTTACGTTTGAGCCACCATCCCAATGGGCTGAACCAAGCCAAGGCGGCATAAAGCGAGGCAAGAAACTGTACCTGGAAATCGCGCCGATATACGTGCGAGCGTTCGTGCGCGAGAACAATGCGAAGCTTCTCTTCTCTCCAGCTTCCGTAGTCTGCGGGTAAGACGACACCCGAGCCCATGGCGACGGGAGTAGAGATCTGGTGGTTGAAGCGCACCTCGGGGTCCGTGCCAATCTCCGCGACGCTGCCCTGCCTGATGGGCGTGGAAGTCCGCCAGAGGTAGAGCGCGGTTGCGAGGCCAAAGAGCAAACGAACCAACAGAGCAGCAGCGATCAGGATGTACGCGGCCAGGGCGATGCCAAGTAGTGAGAATTGCGCACCGGTTGCGACGGTGCGCAGAGAAGCGCTCTCCGGTGCGGGCGACCGGACGTAATTGAAAGATGGTGCGTAAACAGGGTTGCGGCTGTTTGCTGCCGCCGCAATTCTTGAAGTGCCGCGCTGGTCGCGCATCCTGGAGGCGGAGGCAGCATCGCCCGATGACGCTGCACCCTTCACTGTGGTTTCCGCCGGAGGTGTAAGGTCCGCCTGTAGATGATCGAGAGAAGATGGTGCGGGAATGGTTGCAGCCGGGAAGAGGCGCCAGCGCGCGCTCCAGGGGAGCGCAAAGGGCATCAGCAGCGAGCCGATGAGCACCGCGATCCAGGCATACCGCCGCGAAACTACATTTTGGATACGGAACAACCGCAGACCAACCCCGACCATCCCTGCGAGGATCAGGGAACGAAGTGCAGCTTCAATCAAAGTGCCTAGCATGAGTCAACTCCAACCAGACTTCTGACACCACATTTCACAGACAAAATCAGCTTTCATCCTGAGCCAGTCGCGGCGACCGGCTCAGGGATGGGCGATTGGCCTTCCACGAACTTGCGACTTACCTGACTACCCGTTGTTTTCGCCCTTGCGTTTGTCGCGCTCGCGTATCACAGCGATGCGTTCTGCGAGCCGCTGTAGTTCGGTGGGATCCAGTATCTTCGAATCCACCATCCCCACCAGCAGCGTTTCCACCGATCCCGCGCAGAGCCAGTCCACAATGCGCTTCGCAGCTCGGCCGGCAACACGCTGTCGTGAAACTGCGGGACGATAGACAAAAGCACGATCCTCCAGCGAATGCGCAATGTAGCCCTTTTCCTCGAGCCGGCGCAGCATGGTGCGAACGGTGGAATCTGTCAGCGGCCGGTCCAGCGCTTCGCGTACCTGCTCCGCCGTGACCGATCCCTCGTTCCACACAATCGAGAGAATGCTGCTCTCCAGTTCTCCCAGTTCCGCCGGATCGTGTCCCGGAGGTGATTTCTCTTTCATGGTGTTACTGACAGTAACATGAAAGGATAGCCGGATGTCAAGAGAAGTTTTAAAGATTATTTGAAAAGGGGAAAGACTTTCCTACGAACCTGATACCGCGGTGTCGCGCTCTCAGTGGCGAAGGCGTCGAGGATGGCAATCGCTGGTGGCGCTCGCAACAACGGGATTCATGCGGTTTCTCCCGGAACCATTGAGGGAATTCATCGGCAAACTTCGCTTAATATCAGCAGAGGGCATGGTGTGGAAACCTTCGGAGAGATCAGCCGGCGCGCATAGGTGAAGGCGGCTGAAGTTCGGATCTGTTGTCGAGGAGGGAATGATGAAGCTTTTGGCAAAGTTCAACCTGGTGTTCATTGTGGTGTTCGGGCTGGGAATGTTGCTCATATCGTATAACGCCCACAACTTCCTCATGAGCAACGCGCAGCAGCAGGTGCTGGCGCAGGCGGAGCTCATGTCTGCCAGCGCCAGCGCCACCAAGACCTATACCGACCAGCAGGTCACTCCACTGCTGGAGAAGTCGGCGAAGTACGATCCTGATTTCCTTCCCCAGACGATCCCTTTTTACGCGGCGAACGCGACATTCCGGTTCCTGCGCTCGTCCCATCCCGATTATTCGCTCCGCGAAGCCGCCCTCAATCCTACGAACCCCGATGATCGCGCCCTGGCCTGGGAAGCCGACCTCATCGACTATTTCCGCAACAATCCCGGCGAGAAGGAACACGTGGGCCAGCGCGCGACACCTTTGGGTCCGGAGCTCTACGTTGCCGACCCGATTGTGGCGGCTCCGGGTTGCATGACCTGCCACAGCGTGCCCTCGCTCGCGCCGCGGGCAATGATTCGACATTATGGGCGGGATAACGGCTTCGGCTGGAAAGCGGACCAGGTGGTGGGGGCGCAGATTGTCTCGGTGCCGATGTCGGTGCCTATCGCTATCGCCGCCCGGGGATTCCGCGAGCTGCTCATCGGGCTGGGATCGGTTTTCCTGCTCACCATGCTGCTCATCGATCTGGCCTTGTACATGGTGGTGATTCGGCCGCTGGCCGAGATCTCGAAGAATGCCGACATCATCAGTAAGGGTGAGGTGGACCTGCCCCTGATGAAGGTGCGCGGGAGGGATGAAATTGCTGCGGTGACAGCCTCGTTCAACCGCATGCAAACCAGTCTGGTCAAGGCCTTCGAACTTCTCAACAATTGAGGCTATTGGTGCCGGGACCGGAGAAATGCTGCGCGGTCGGCGTCGGAGCTGATCTGTTTAGCGGCTTCACGGTAAATGGTATCGGGGTCCTGGGACTTTTCGGCCAGCCGCTTGACAATGATTTTGGCTACGGGACCGATGAACACCGCCAGCTTGCGGCTGATCTCTTCGAGAGCAAGGCTCTGCATCCCGCTGCCCGATTCGGGTTTCGGCTTCAGCCACTCGCGTGAGCCGCTGGGACCAGCAGCGGGTGGCAAGATCGGCCCTGTGGAGACGGTCTGCTCAGACGCCATGCCGGTCACCGCCTCAATGGCCTGGAGAAACTCTTCGGCGGTGGGGAATCGCTCGGCGGGATCTTTGGCAAGAGCGCGCATGATCGCGAGAGAGAGCGGAACGGGTATTGTGCCCGAGATCTGGTGAGGCGGAGTGGGAATGTGCTGCATATGGCCCATCATGATCTCGTAATCGGATTTTCCGGTGATGGGCAGTTGTCCGGTGAGCAGTTCGTAGAGGGTCACGCCGAGTGAGTAGAGGTCGGAACGCGCGGTGGCTTTGCCTCCACTCACCTGTTCCGGCGACATATAGCTGAGCGAACCGAGCATGAAGCCGGTGCGGGTCAGCTCTCCCGGAGTCCCGGCAACAGCGATGCCGAAGTCCAGGAGCTTGACCTCACCCGTCTTCGTAATCATGATGTTGGACGGCTTGATGTCGCGGTGCACTACTCCCAAAGCATGTGCATAGACGAGGGCGCGCAGGATCTGCGCGGCGATGTTTAACGTCTGTCCCAGGGTCAGCGAAGTTCTTAGACGGCGTTCCCGCAGCGTCTCGCCGTGAATCAGCTCCATCACCATGACCAGCTGGTTGTCGTGGTAGAAGGCATTGTGCAGCGCAGAGATGTTTGGATGGTTCAGTATCGCCACCGTCTGCACTTCGCGGCGGAACCTCTCCACCATTTCCGCGGCGCCTGACTGGCCAGGCAGGAGAATCTTCATGGCTTCGTGGCGCTGCGAGATCGTGTGCCGGACTTCGTAGACAGCGCCAAGGCCGCCGGCGCCGAGCCGGGCCACGATTTCATAATCGCCAATCGTCTCTCCCGCTTCAAAGGCCATGGTTTGGGGAAGTGACGCTCGTCACCACACCTCTGAATCATATCGTCTGTACCGCGAGGCTGCATACCAGTTAGCAGCCAGGTGCAGCCCGGGGATTCCGCGTCAATGCCGGTGAAGGACCGGCTCACGTTCCATACAACTCAAGCCGTTCAATTTCCCGCCGATGGATCCTCTGAGGCTGAATTGCAGCCGACGAGGATCAGGTGTTCACACGTTCGCGCAGGGCTGCGTGGTGTCTGGCTGCTGGTGGGTTGCTTTCATTCCCATCGCTCGTCAAGGCCCAACTGAACGGACAGAGACTGCGCGGCGAAGTGGTGCCCGCAGTTTCACAGGGCCGGGTACGCCGGCTGAACGCAATGCCAAAGTCGCAAATTGTGCGCTTCTCGGTGATACTGCCGTTGAGAAATGAGGCGCAGCTGAATAACCTGCTTTCCCGCCTCTACGATCCTGCGAGTCCCGACTACCGGCACTTCCTGAGTGTCAGTGAATTCACCGACGAGTTCGCGCCATCGGCGGCGGATTACCAGGAGGTTGTCGACTACGCAATCGCCAGCGGTTTCACCGTCGGCCGCCTGTCCGCGAACCGATTGGTCGTTCCGTTGACCGCTTCGGTGGACCAGATTGAACGCGCGCTGCACGTTCAGATGAACGTCTATCAGCACCCCACGGAGAAGCGCACGTTTTTCAGCCCCGACCGCGAGCCAAGCCTGTCGCTTTCGGTGCCGATCCTTCGCATCGAGGGACTGGATAACTTCAGCCTTCCCAGGCCCATGATCAGGAAGAGCCAGGACCAGAGAGCCCTGTCGTCATTCGCACTTCAGGGATCAGGTCCTGGAGGTTCCTATCTTGGGAGTGATATGAGGGCCGCCTATTATGGCGGCGACACGCTTACCGGAGCCGGCCAGACGCTGGCCCTTTTTGAACTGGACGGATACTTCCGGAGCGATCTGGATCTTACTTTCAGCAATGCCGGACAGAGTTACTCGGTGCCGGTGGTAAATGTGCTGCTGGACGGGACCGACGGAACTCCCGCGCTCACCGGAGATGACGCGGAGCAAGTGATGGACATGGCTCAGGCCATCGCCATGGCGCCCGGTCTGGACGAACTCCGGGTTTACATCGGCAGCATCCCGGTGGATGTGCTGAACGCCATTGCGGCCGATGGGATAGCCAGGCAGGTAAGTGTCTCCTGGGCCTGGCAGTCGGCGGACCAGACTGTGGAGGACCAGGTCTTCAAGGAATTGGCGGCACAAGGACAGAACGTCTTCGTTGCTTCGGGAGATGATGGAGCTTTTGCGCCGGGTTATCAGTTTCCCTTCCCATCGGAAGATCCATGGGTGACCGCGGTGGGAGGCACCGTCCTCCAGACTGAGCAGCAGGGCGGCGCCTGGGCCTCGGAAGTGGCCTGGAACCGGAGCGGCGGAGGCATAAGTACGGACAATTTCGCTCAACCCGAATGGCAGGATGGGACAGCCACCCTGGCGAACGGGGGTTCGGCCACCTTGCGAAATGTGCCCGACGTGGCCATGCAGTCAGATACAGATAACTACGCCTGCGATATGGGCCTTTGCAGCGGATATTGGGGAGGCACGAGTTTTGCCGCTCCCCGGTGGGCGGGATTCCTGGCGCTGGTAAACGAGCAGGCGGCGGCAGCCGGGGACCAGTCGCCAGGTTTCATTGACTCCGCTCTCTATAGCCTCGGCAACGGTACGGGGAGTCCGTTTCACGATGTGACCAGCGGCAGCAATCCTTCCATCAGCGATCCGTCCGTATCGTTTCCGGCTGTTGCCGGCTACGACCTGGTCACCGGTTGGGGCAGTCCCGCGGGACAGGCGTTCATCGATGCGATGGCGCCCTGGTCGAAGCCGGGCTTTCAACTCGCAATCGCGTCCACCAGTCTCTCCATCGATCCCGGCGCCTCCGGTACTCTGCCCATCGCCATCGTTTTCCGCAACGGATTCGCGGGCGCGGTGAACCTTGCGGTCAGCGGTCTGCCCGCCGGGGTCACCGCGTCCTGGAGCGCCAACCCGGCGAGTGAGGCAACGCTACTGACGCTCACAGCGGGTAGCGATCTGGCGCGCGGTCAGTACCAGATTTCGGTGACGGGCGCTTCGGGAAATCTCAGCGCGAAGGTCAACTGCACACTTCTGGTAAACGCACCCGGGTTCTCGATCACCCCCATGCCCATGAGTTTCCTCGTCAACGATGGGACGTCGTACTCCCTGACATTCACAGTGAACGGTCTTGGGGGATTTGCGGACCCGGTAAGCTTTGCCATGGAATCACCGCTCCCGGCCGGCATCAGCGCAGTGTGGCAGACGCAGGGAAGTGGGCCACCCATGCTCACGGTAAATGCCGCCGGGGATGCACAGCCGGGTCTGTTCCCGCTGACCATCGTGGCAACCTCAGGCAAGCTGAGCTCCACGGCGATTGTCGAGATGCGGGTGAGCCTGCCTGAATTCGTGATCAATCTAGCCCCCGCGCCCACCGCGATTGCACAGGGCGGATCGTTCATCGGTACCGTCAATCTGGCTTCGATTGGGGCCTTCGACGGCGAAGTGAGCCTCTCTGCTCCCACGGTGCCGTCGGGCGTGACGGCTTCGTTCAACCCGGCTTCCATCAGCGGAGCGCAGACCAGTCAATTGACTCTGACGGCGAGCAGCAAGGCACCCCCGGGTACAGGCAATCTATTCCTTGTGGGGAGTGCGCAATCCACTGCCGCACTCTATTCTGTCCCGCTGAACGTGATTGCTGCTGCGGTGCCGAACTTCACGCTTACAGAATCGCCGACTACGCTGACGATTCCTCAGGGTGGATCCGCTTCGACCACCATCACCGTCAACCCGTCGGGCGGCTTCGCGAACGACGTCTATCTGAGCATTCCGGGTTTCCCCGGAGTCACATCTTCGTTTTCGGTCAATCCGACTACCCTGAGCAGCGTGGCGACGATCAAAGTCGCGGACTCGGTGCCCGCGGCCAGCTACTGGCTGACCATTTCTGGCAGTTCAGCTTTGCTTTCGGCTAGTGGCACGATCTTTTTGCAGGTGACGCCGTCATACCCCTTTGACATTGCCGTCACGCCGAATCCCATCGCTCTGTTAGCTGGAGAGTCGGGCTCCGGAACCGTCACCATCACCCCTCATGGCGCGCTTTCCGGCAACGTCGAACTGGCGGTTGCTGCGGAGCTGCCCGACGGCATCTCCGCCAGCTTCGTCCCGGCGGCCACGCAGGCGAACAGTTCTCTGTTGATCACGGCCAGCAGCTCAGTTCCGGTGGGAAACTACGCTTTCAACGTCTCGGGCGCAACAGCCAGCGAAACCGCAACCGAGACCGTAACCGTAAACATTGCCGCCCCGGTTCCGGGCAGCCGGATCGCGAGCTTGTCGCCCGCCCATGTCCCCGCCCAGGCAAGTAATTTTAGCCTGACGGTAAACGGGTCGGGGTTTGATGCGGATTCGGTAGTGTACTGGCAGGGAACGGCTCTGACCACGCAGTTCGTAAGTGCCACGAGCCTTACCGCAATCGTGACCAGCGCCCAGCTTGCCAATCCAGGCGTGGTGAGCATCCAGGTGAAATCGGCGGACGTGACGGGAAGCAGCTCCAACTCGCAGCAATTCGAGGTGGATTCGTCGGCGGCCGCTGTGGGAGCGCCGCAATTCCCCAGCCCTGCGCAGTCGGTCGTTGCAGGTGGGACCGCGCAGTACCCGGTATCCGTGCCTTCCGCAGCAACAAATCTGGCGGTAACCTGCCTGAACCTGCCTGCAGATGCCGCTTGCAGTTATTCGGAATCCGAAGGAGCAGTATCGATTACGACCACCTCATCCACTCCGTCAGGTTCCTACCAGGTGACGGTGGTGTTCACGGAGACCGTATCGGGGACCACATCCGCAGTCCTCTACTTGGTGCTGCTCCCGCCATTCGCACTGCGAAGGAAGCTTCAGCGACAGCGAGCGAAGTGGATTTGCATTGCGATAGTTACCATCACTATCCTGGCAAGCTTTATCGGATGCGGTGGCAGCAGCATCGGAATGAAGAATACAGCTTCCTCTCCTGCTCCGGCTCCGACCTACCAAGTGACGAGTTCTGGAACGGTTACGCTCACTGTCCAGTGAGAACCTGGCCCGGATCAGGATGCCCGGAACAGTTCTTTGGTCACGACCTTAACACCTTTGTGTTATGCTGAGTAGTTTTCCAAGCGTGTTACCGTCAGGTATCCCCTAGGTCGGCGCCGGCGTCGAAATATTCCAACGCCGTCAATTGCTGGACTCAGCGGCTTTTTCAAGACCGCGTTGGAACTCTGCCAAACAAGGCGCTGTGGCACCGCACGGCCGCAATTTCTCTTGGCCGCCAGGGAATCTGGCATCGCAACGCTTAAGGGCATGAATAAAGGCAAGGCAGGGAGGTTCACTGCAGCTGTGGGGTACAGATTCCAATCGCGCTGGTGGATGCGTCTTGCATTAGAAACCGTGCGCGATGAACGCGGACAGACGTTGGTGCTTGGCGCCCTGTCGATGATCCTGCTAGTGGGCGTGCTGGCGCTGGCCGTTGACGTGGGCAACATCAGGTACACAGAGATCCAGTTGCAGACAGCCGCCGATTCTGCGGCGATTGCGGCCGGTCTGGAGCTTGGAAACTGCGGCGATACGGTTTGCTCGAACATGATCACGGCAGCGGAGAAGGCTCTTATCGAAGACGGCATTACCAGTTCCACAATTACGCCGGCAACCAATCAATGCTCCGTTTCCAATTCAACCGGAATTGCCATGATCATCAACGTAAGCCCCTGCATACTAGGGACGAACGACCCGAACAATGGCAACGCGCATATGGTTGAGGTGGTGCTTACCGAACCGCAAAGCACGGCCTTTGCCCGCGTTTTCGGGGTTTGGTCCGTGAATCTGGAGGCGCGCGCCGAAGCTGGCGACGCTTACATCAACACTGCCGGCGGAGGGAATTGCCTGTGGACGAATGGACTCGCATTCAACAGTTCCGATGGCAATTTTGATTTGAATGGCTGCGGCATTTATGACGCTGGGAACCTGCAGACGAATAACGGCGACAGTGTGACTGCCTCGACATTCCTTTATTACGGCACCTGGAGCCCCGATAACTGTAACAACAGCTGCACATGGAGCCTGGGGGATTCAGAGACCCAGCCCACGCATACCATCACGCAGCAAACCGACCCGTTGGCTTCTTTGAACGCGCCTTCCCAGCCGAGCACGACGTACAGCGGCAGCACCTCGTTCAATTCCGGCACAAATCCCCTGAGTCCGGGTTATTATCCGTATGGCTTCAACATCAACGGGGGCATCGTAAATCTTTCTCCCGGCTTGTATTATTTCAATGGCTCCGTCAACGTCGACAGTGGCACCACCCTCGAGTGCACAACTTGCACCGGAGGTGCCGGCGTAACGCTCTATTTCAACTCCGGCACTTTACAGATGAACAGCAACAGCACAGTCCAGCTCTCCGCCCCTTCCACGGGCGACACCTCGAATGGCAATGTTGCGAATATGGTCCTCTGGTATGCCAACGGCAACGGTTCCGGGTTGACGATCGATACCGGTACATCGTCCTACTTCAACGGGGTAATCTATCTCCCCAAACAAACGCTCACGCTCAACAGTGGCTCGGGTGTCACAATTAATAATGGGGCCACCGAAACCGCTCTCGATGTGAACAACATGATTGTCAATGATAACGAAAAGTTCGTGATTAACAGTTCTGGCGGGCTTCTCGGCGGCGGCGGCGGCCGATCCTTGGGGGCATTTGCGCTTGCGGAGTAACGGCATGAAGAAAAGAAAAGAGGGGTGCCGGTTGGGAGGCGAAGAGGGCTCCAGCCTTGTGGAACTGGCGCTCCTGACGCCCTTGTTTCTGCTTCTGTTGATGGGCGGGACCGATTTCGGACGGGCTTATTATCTCTCCGTAGAACTGGCGGGTGCGGCGCATGCGGCAGCGTTGTATGGAGCGCAGGATCCGACGGATACGACCGGAATGCAGGCCGCCGCTCAGGACGATGCTCCCGATGTGCCCAACCTCTCGGTGGGAACTCCCACCTACGGATGCGAATGCTCCGACGGCAGCCACTACAGCGCCAGTTGTACAACCACGCCATCGTGTCCGAGCAACACGGAAGTATATCGTGTGAACGTGACAGTCACGGCGACTTATACTCCTTTATTTTCCTGGCCAGGGATTCCCTCTTCCATGACATTTTCCAGTTCCGCGTCCATGCGCAGCGCAGGCAGCTAGAAGATTATCAATATCGCAGGCAGGGCGTGTGCAATCCGTTCCAAAGGGGTGGATTGGAACGCCGGGGATCACGGGGCAGCAGAGCGACGGCGCCGAAAAAAGAGGAATCATGAAATACCGAGTGTTTTGGCAAAAGCTGCTTCGCGTGGCCGGCGACGATCGTGGTTCGGAACTGGTGGAGTTTGCCATCGCTTCCTGGCTGATGATGGTGCTTTTGATCGGCGCCTTTCAGTGGATGATCGCGATGTACGCCTATCACTTTGCTTCCTATGCTGCACAGCAGGGCGCCCGCTTTGCCGAGGTGCGCGGCTACACCTGGAGCAAAAATGAAACCACTAACTGCTCCACCTCGGCGCCGCCATCTTTCACCATGCCCTACGACTGCACGGCATCGAGCACCGATATTCAGAACTACGTGCAAAGCCTGGCGAGCCCCGGGATCATCGCGAGCGACGTGACGATTGACACTACCAGTTCGTATCTCTGGCCGGGTAAGACCCCCGATGGCACCACCAGCACCTGCTCACCAGCCAATAGTCAAGGCTGCCTGGTAAAGGTCACAGTGAACTACACCTTTAATTTTGTTCCCTTTTTAAATTTGACTTCCCTGCCCATCAGCGCCACGGCGGAAAAACCCATACTTCAATAAAGAAGTCAGCGCATTCCCATGCAAATGCGGGAGCCATCGTCGAGTTGCAGGGTTTCGATCAGACAGCAAAGTGGTTAAGTGGCGGAAAACGAAATTGCGCTTTGGAAATGGCCATTCCCGCCACTTCGATGCGCGACAGATCGCGCGTGCCCACACCGGAATGCTCGGCCAGGCGCAGCGTACTGTCGCACTTCTGAAAGGGAGCGGTTCCGCGGTCTGCCATAGGGTCGAATCCCATGACCGCTGTTGCAACCGCATCCGTCGATACGCAGTTCAGGCCGGCAATCATCAGCCCCGGGTGCACAGGTCTGTGGTTCCAGTTGGGCGCCTGATTGGGCAATTCGCCGCCTGTCATCGTGTAGACTCCATCGATGACGGCGAGGTGAATGGGTCTGGCAGAAACCAGATCGGCAACGATTCGGGGCACACGGTATCCGGGATCCTTTGACTCCGCCACCGGCTGGGGCGCGCTCCTGGGGGGAACGCGCGAGCCGGAGTGCATGGGCGCGCGATAGCCGCGGGGCACGACGCTTGGCTCGTCTTCAGGCGCCTGGTCGCTGTAAATCGTGCAGGGAGTAATCCCGAAGCAGTTCTTCATCGAAAGCGTGACCCCGGCGGTCCGATGTTCTTTCAACTTGGCCAGTGAGATAAATACGTCGGTATCGCGGTAGGAGTGATTCAGGTCGTAGCCCGCGTACATCAGGCCGCCTCCGGGCACCATGAACCGCGCATACTCCTTGCCGCTGCCGAGAAAGTTGGTGTTCTCAAACTCGACCCCTTTTGCGGCGCGCTCAAAATCCTTTGGCTGCCAGCCGGCGGCGATCATGAAATCCTCAAGCGGTTTGGTTCCAATGGGAGCGCTTTCCAGCAGCCGGATGCGCATCGCGCCCGCATTGCCGAGCAGCGTAATCAATGCGCCAATCACCTGCGGGTGTACCCAGTGCGTCATCTGAACCGGCATCGAGTTCAGCCTGTCGTTGGGCGGCCCGGTCATGTTGAGCTTGATGGCTACGGTCTTGCCTTGCACGAGCCTTTGAATGCCGCCGAGCTGGTCAAACATGTTACCGAGAACCTCGGTGACCCGGCGGTCATACTCCGGGCATGCGCCGATGGCGACGCGACTTGATGCGCTGAGTGGTAAGGCCAACGCGGGGCAGGCCATGGCTGCGCCAGCCGCCATGCCCACGGCGCCCAGAAAGTCCCTGCGTGAGAAGTTTGCATTCATCGTACGATCCTCGTCAGTCTTGACGAGTAGTATGCTCCCGATTGGCCGCGATTCACAAGCGAATGATTTTCATCGGAGCGGCGTCCGGCGAGTATCGATTCTTCGCCGGCCGCGAGCCGTCTTCGTGTCAGCACGCCATTTAGGGGCCCGGCATAGGTCTCGCAAACTCTTACATGGCCTTAGTTCGTCGTAGGGGTTTTGTCGATCTTGTCCACCACAATTCGTTGCACCATGGCCTTGCGGCTCTCCAACTTCAGGCCGAGTTTTTCAACGGATGTGAGAACGGTGTCGGCGCCAGCGCCCGGTTCTGACGCCGCCTGGCCCGGCGTTTGGTTTCCCGAAGTGTTCGATGCCGGCGGCTGCGGAGGCACGAATCCTTGCGCGCGCGCCATTTGCATAATTCCGGCGAGGGAAATATCTACGTCGACTTGGTAGTGGCCCGTCAGGCCGGTCATGTCGACGACCTGCCGGCCTCCCGTTCCGCCCATTTGAAAAATGTTGGTCAGCATGTCAGCAAATCCGCCCATCGTTACGGTACTGGAATCGATATGGAAGACTCCCGCTTGCGCATCGAGCTTTTGCGTGATGACACCCTTCGCGCCCATGTTGATGGTTACCGAACCATCGTGGTTTCGCGTCACGCGCGCCGGCCCATTGGCGGTTTCAATCTGCATTTCGCCGGGCTTGAGCGGGGCATTTTCATCTAGAGGCGGTGGTGCCGCAGGCGCCGGCTGCAATTTCGGCCCACCGTTCGCCACGACCAGCGCCAGCACTTTCTGTTCTTCCGAATCCCTGTGAGCCACCATTCCGAAGCGCTCGGCGAGCAGCGCCTGCAACATTTGCGGCGCATCATCCTTTGACGCTCCGGAGGGAAGCCGGGCCTCGATGTCGAAGCGCTCCGTCGATAGCCATTGTGGTCCGGCGACTTCGTAGGGCTTTACGCCGTAGGCGTTAGCGATCAGGCTCTTGAGCGGCATATAGCGGTACTCCGCCAGCGACCCATCTACCTGTGCGCCGAAGCGGGGCATATTTCCAGCCCGAATTTCGGCCGCCAGCTTCGCCATGTCCAGGGGAGGCGAGGGCCGGATGGAAGCAACTTCGAACGAAAGCCGAGGCGGAGATGTCTGCGCAGTCTGCGTTTGCTGCTGCGCGATTGCCGGTAAGGACACCAACAAAAATAGTGCGGTAATAATGTTGAGCATTCCATCGCGCGTATTCATAGCACACCCACTTTCGCGTTATGTACAAAAGAAAAGTTCGTAGTGGCGTTACCGGTGGCGCTCCGCAACCAACCGATCTCTGACGCTTGGCTCATTGCGAGTTAGATCTTCACCATTTCTCCCGCGCTAGTATTCGCGCCGTTGCGCAATCTTCAGCGCCGCAAAGAATAAGATTGCCGAGAGTCCAAGCGAAAACGCCATCACATTCCACGGGATGGTGTGCGCGACAAT
>JASHOY010000426.1 GCA_030038435.1 Acidobacteriaceae bacterium
TTGATACGTTCGGCCTCGATCAACGGAACGGGAGCCCGCCCATTCGGCGAGATCGTCCCAACTCAAAACTGTCCAGCCTCCGGATCGAGAGTGCTTTCGCGCCTTGTTCGGTGCCGTAGTTTGTTGTTTGGGACTCATGCGTTTCATCCTCGCGATCAATTTACAGCTTTGCAAGATCCTCAAGCCGCCTGAGAAGCAGGGAAATCCTAGCCTGGCTGGCAGAGTCTGGCAACAGATGACCGGGTAAAGCATCCTGAAATCGCTGCTCTGCCAGCAATGCACGGAATGCATTGCCTATGAACATTCGCAAACCCTCTGACGCTGCGGCAATTTCGTCGAGCAAAGTGGTTCGCCCATCCACGACGGCGATCAAGTCTTCCAGGTCGTGACTCGCGAAGTAGTCTTGTTGGCCGCGGCCGTGAAACGCTTCGAGCTTCGTGCCAACGAAGTAGGGCGCCGTGATCGCCCGCACTTTCAGGTTTTCGGAGATCGTAACGGCGCCTGCTGTCTGCATTGCATCCCGGTACCAACGGGCGGAAAAACCGATGATCTTCTCGTCAAGCGGCATCACGTCCAGTGTCAATGATCCACAGGTCCAGCGGCAAACCGGCGCGCCTTCCCGAGTGTCTTCTTGAAACTCCTGCGCTCGAAGCCGTTCGGAGAATATCGCGTAGTCGGCGTAGGAGCCGATCTCAGCGATGACATCGACATCGTATGTGGCGCGGACCGGAGCTGCTCCAGGATCGGTGACCAGCAGGCCAGTTGCGCAGCCTCCGACAAATACGATCTCCGGAAGTAATGGCCGCAGCTTTTCCGCGGCCATCTTCAAAAGCTCAAGATTAGGATGCGACATGGTTTGGCGCCTCCAGTCGATGCCGCAATTCCCGGCCGGCAAGTTCGCGCTCACGCGCTCGGCCTTCGCGCAGAGCATCGACGAGCGCCAACAGTTCGTAAAACCTCTGGTCTTCAAGAGCTGCCAGCGGCGCATTCTTGTGCAGAGGCGAAAAGCTGTAGCCGCGGACCGTGCCCTCTGCGTAGGGCCAGACCGGAACCGGCTCGCTATCGGGCACAATTTGCTCCTTGAGTGGAGATGCCGCATAGGCAGTCGGAATGCCGCGCGTCAGAGCGCCCTTTTCCGGCGGAAAAACGTAACGTATGCCGTGCAGAAGTAGTTCGAGAAGGCCGGATCGATTGACGCGCTCTTGTTCTCGTGGCCCCTGCAACAGGTGGGCCGCACGCACGCGATTGACCGAAGCATGCACCTCGGAGGGATTAAGATGCAGTTGCTGGGCGAGACGCAGGTAGGTCGGTCTCTCCGGCTCGATGGAGAGCTTGAGCAGCACGAGAATGTCTTGCGGCTTCAGCATGGACGGAGTATAGCGTAGCCTCATTCTATATTCAAGATTCTTGAATATAGAATGAGATGTTCCCGCCTCTCGCTAAAGGCCGATTGGAATCGTGTATATAGAGACGAGAGGACAAGCGACGCGGGCATGAAGTGTGCCGTACAGTAAACGTACAGTCGATTTGGCATTCTAGGACTTTTGGTCGTTTTGGGCCTGCAGAAACACGTAACTTGTCTGTTTTCAGAAGCATAAAAGGTTCGACTCCCGCCGCCTCCACCATAGACCTCTCCTGCACAGATCGAGAAAGCGCCGCGTTCCTTTCTAACTGACCAACGCAAAAAATGCGCGCGTGATCGAGGCCGCTCGACTTCAGAAGCGAAGGTATGCTCCCAGCATCGGCTCGGCGGTGTGCGTAAAGGCGTTGGTCGAGCTGAAGGCGCCGATCAGGTCCGGCGCCTTGTAGAGGTTGCCGCGGTACTGGAAGCGCAGGCCGATATGCGGCAGCAGGCCCCAGTCCAGCCCGGCGCCGTAGACGAAGACCGGCTTGGTGGAGGTGCTGGTGGGGGAGCTGGCGGAGGAGCAGAGCGCATGGGTCTGATCGCAGGTGACCACGGTGCTGGTTCCCGATGCGGGCGCATTCACGATGGCCCCCACGCCGGCCAGCGCAAAAGGCCGCAGGCTCCCGATCCCCAGCGAGACCACCCAGTCGCCGGTAAACTCGTGGGCGTTGGCGGAGACCGACCCGCTGGACGTGGAACAGCCGTTCGAGGGGCAGGGAGCCGTGCTGGGCGCGGTGGCATAGCTCTGGTTGGCGCGGTTGAACGAGTAGGTGGCCTCGAAGCCGAAGAGCGGGTTGACGATGTGGCGCAGCTCGACCATGCCGCCCGCGGCGTTCGCGGGGCTCTGGGCGGTGCCGCTGCCGGTCGTGGTTCCATTGAACGCGCCGTAAAGGCTCACCGCCACGTCGGTGCGCGAGACGCTGTGCGGCACGCCCACCTGGGCCCGGGCCGCCGCGGCCATCGCCAGTGCCCCGGCAAGCAAAAACGCCATCGGCCTGCTGGTTTGCATCGCCTTGGATTGCATCGCCGCCTCCTGAAAGCGGAAGGATTTTTGGGGGGGCTACCTGCTCTGTTCTCCCCGTGGGTTCAATGAGTATTGACGCGCGGGGCGGGAAAAGAGGTTGCTGGCTGCGTGGCGTGAATGCGCGGCTGTGAGGTAGGGCGCAAAGTGTCTGGGCGCAGGCAAGATGCGCTCTTCGATCTCAGCCAGGCGGCTGCATTGGCTTCAAGATGGATGGAGGCTGCGCCAGGCACGCTCCCAGCCTTGCAGGGAGCGCATTGCGGGCCGGGACGATGCGGAGTGTTTCTTCCTTATCACGCGGTCCGCGGATCGCCGGCGAGGTCAGGCCGGCGCCATCTTTTTTGCCAGCATCTGCCTGATGCCGCGCAGCGCCTGCCGCGTGCGCTCTTCGTTTTCGATCAGCGCGAAGCGGACGTGGTTGTCGCCGTAGTCGCCGAAGCCGATGCCGGGGCTGACGGCTACCTTGGCGTCGGTGAGCAGGAGCTTGGAGAACTCGAGCGAACCAAGCGCCCGGTAGGGCTCGGGGATCTGCGCCCAGACGAACATCGTCGCCCTGGGTCTGGCGACGGACCAGCCGGCCTTGTTGAGGCCGTCCACCAGCACGTCGCGGCGCCGGCGGTACGTGTCGCAGATCTCCGCCACGCACTCCTGCGGGCCTTCGAGGGCGGCAATCGACGCGACTTGAATCGGCGTGAAAGTTCCGTAGTCGAAGTAGCTCTTCAGCCGCGCCAGCGCCGAAACCAGCACCGGGTTGCCGACCATGAAGCCCACGCGCCAGCCGGGCATGTTGTAGCTCTTCGACAAGGTAAAGAACTCGACGGCGACGTCTTTGGCCCCTGGAACCTGAAGAACGCTGGGAGGCTTATAGCCGTCGAAGGCAATGTCGGCGTAGGCCAGGTCGTGGATGAGATGGAAACCGTACTCGCGGGCCAGCTCGACAAGACGCGCGAGGAATGGCAGCTCCACGCACTCCGTCGTCGGGTTCGAGGGGAAGTTGACGATCAGCGCTTTAGGGCGCGGAGTCATGCGCGGGATGAGGCCCTCGAGCCCGGCTAAAAATTGTTCCTGATTGTGCACGGGAACGCTGACGATGTGCGCGCCGGCGATGACCGGGCCGTAGATGTGGATCGGATAGCTGGGGTTGGGCACCAGCACCGTGTCGCGCGAGTCCAGGATGGCCAGGCACAGGTGCGCGATGCCTTCCTTGGAGCCGATGGTGACGATGGCCTCGCGGTCGGGATCGAGATCGACGTCGTAGCGCGACTTGTACCAGGTGCAGATGGCCTTGCGCAGCCGCGGGATGCCGCGGGAGACCGAATAACGATGCGTCGGTGGCTTGAGCGCGGCTTCCACCAGCTTGTCCACGATGTGTTTGGGGGTAGCGCCGTCGGGGTTGCCCATGCCGAAGTCGATGATGTCCTCGCCGCGGCGGCGCGCGGCGACCTTCATCTCGCCGGTGATGTTGAAAACGTACGGCGGGAGGCGCTGAATGCGGCTGAACTCTTCCATGATTTCTCCAGTGTACAGGGATCGGAGATCGGAGAGCAGGGAGCAGAGAGCAAAGAGCGAGCTTGGTTCGGGGTGGGGCTGCGCTGTCACCGCCAACTGCGGCGATTCCTTCTCGTTTTCGACGCGGGGGCGATTCGGTGGGACAATGGATGCAGCATTCCAATTTGTCTCTGCAAAAGGGGGTTCCGGTTGCATTCAACCTGGAGAGTACATCCTGCGCCATTTGTCGGCAGCCATGCAGTGGAGTATTCCTGCCGGGGTGCGCGATGAATGCCCTGCTTATCTACCCTGAGTTTCCTGAGACCTTCTGGAGCTTCAAGCACGCGCTCAAGTTTCTGGGCAAGCGGGCGGCGCAGCCTCCGCTGGGGCTCATGACGGTGGCGGCGCTGCTGCCGGCGGCATGGAACAAGCGTCTGGTGGACACCAACGTGGAGCGGCTGCACGACCGCGATCTGGCGTGGGCCGACGTGGTTCTGCTGAGCGCCATGCACATCCAGCGCGAGTCGCTTCTCACGATCATGGAGCGCTGCCGCGCGCGCGGGCTGCGCACGGTGGTGGGCGGCCCCATCTCAAGCAGCGTGCCTGCGGCCGAGCTCCTGGCGGACCACGTGGTGATCGGCGAAGCCGAAAGCCTGATGGCCGAGCTGGCCAGCGACCTGGAGCGGGGAGCCGCCAAGGGCGTTTACCAGGCCGCCGAACGTCCGGAGATGATCTTGAGCCCACCGCCCGATTTGAGCCTGATCAAGATGCGCCGCTACTCGACCATGACGGTACAGTACTCGCGCGGCTGCCCGTTCAACTGCGAGTTCTGCGACATCATCGAGATCTACGGGCGGCGGCCGCGCACCAAGGCGGTGGCGCAGGTGCTGCGCGAGCTGGACCAGTTGCGCGCGACGGGCTGGCGGGATTCGGTGTTCATCGTGGACGACAACTTCATTGGCAACAAGGCGCGGGCTAAGGAGTTGCTGGCGGCGCTGGCCGAATGGCGCCGGGAGAAGGAGTGCGACTTCGAATTCATTACCGAGGCATCGCTGAACCTGGCCGACGACCGGGAGCTGATGCAGATGATGAAGGACGCGGGCTTCAAGTCGGTCTTTCTGGGCATCGAGACGCCGGATGAGCCGGGCCTGGTGGCCAGCAACAAGCTGCAGAACACCCGCCGCAGCCTGCTCGACAGCGTGGCGGCCATCCAGAGCTACGGGATGCAGGTGATGGGCGGCTTCATCCTGGGCTTCGACACCGACTCCGAGGACATCTTCGACCGCATGGTTGAGTTTATCCAGAAGAGCGGCATTCCTGTGGCCATGGTGGGGCTGCTGCAGGCGATGCCCGGAACGCAGCTCTTCCGGCGGCTGGGGCGGGAGGGCCGGATTGTGGACGAAGGCGACGGGAACAACACGGCTGGGCATCTGAACTTTCTGCCGCGCATGGACGCGGTGCGGCTGGTGGAGGGCTACCACTCGGTGCTCAAGCGGATTTACGCGTGCGAGCCCTACTACGAGCGCGTGAAGCTCTATCTGAGCCGGACCCAGCCAAAGCCCCCTGGCCTGCCGCGCGGCCCGCACAGGCGGCGCCAGCTCTGGATGACCAGCGAGAATATGCGGGCTCTGGCGACTTCGATCGTGCGCCAAGGGGTCTTCGGCCGAGCCCGATGGAGCTATTGGAAGTTTCTGGCGGCGGCG
>JASHOY010000427.1 GCA_030038435.1 Acidobacteriaceae bacterium
CCGCAGCGCAGCAGATTGAACAAACGCTTGAAGCGGTGGCATCCGAACATGCAGAGATTGAGTTCGGCGTGCATCTGCATACACGGCGTGAAGACGCAGCGCCACGGATTCGCGCTGCATTCAACGCCGGATGCAGACGATTCGATGCGGCAATCGGCGGGAGGGGCGGATGTCCCTTTGCGCAGGATGAATTGGTGGGGAATATTGCGACTGAGATTTTGATCGCGGAGCTGGAAAAATGCGGAGCGGAGGTGCCCCGGTTGAAGGATCTCAACAACCTGGCGCAGAGGAGCGCGGAGATGGCGGGCAGGCACGCTTTGCCCGGCCGCGTGCAATAGCTTCTGCATCCGAGATAGGAAAGCGCACCACCGGACCCGGAGGAAACTTTGAGCAAACCGCCGATTTTGATTGAGGATGAGGACGCACTGCGCAAGATTACGTTGAACCGGCCGGAGCGGCGCAACGCGATGACCCCCGAGATGCAGATGGAGCTGGTTGCGGCGCTCGAAGACGCGTCGGCAACCGGGTGCCGGGCATTGGTTCTAACCGGAGCCGGGGACGCGTTTTGTTCGGGCCTGGACCTGGAAACGCTGCATGCGATGGGCGAAACCAGCCTCCTGGAGGCGCGCACGGATGCGGAGCGGGTAGCGCGCTTATTCCTGGCGTTGCATGAAATGGACATGCCGTCGATTGCTGCGGTGAACGGGCCGGCGATTGCCGGCGGGGCGGGATTGGCGGCGGTTTGCGATTTTACGCTGGCCGCGCCCGAGGCAAAGTTTGGATTCACCGAGACTCGGATCGGGTTTGTTCCGGCAGTGGTTTCAGCGTTCTTGACGTTGCAGATCGGCGAAAGACGGGCGCGCGATCTGCTGCTGACAGGGCGCATTGTCGACGCGCAGGATGCACACCGGATGGGTTTGGTGAATGAAATTGTTCCCCGGGAAGAGCTGCAGCAGCGGGCGCGCACGCTGGCAGAGGACCTTGCCCACAACAGCCCACAGGCTACGCGCATCACCAGGCGGCTATTGGCGGCGCAAAGCAGATCGTGGCTGGATGCGGCCATGGCGTCGGCAATCGAAGCCAGCGTGGAAGCGCGGCAGAGTGCCGATTTTCGCGAGGGCGTAGCAGCATTTCTGGAAAAGCGGAAGCCGATGTGGAAGATGGGGATCAGCAATCAGAAATCAGAGATCAGGAAGTAGTGGTCGGTCAACGAGCCTGAAAGCGAACCGCGCACCGCTTCCCTGCTCTACCTGTTCGCGGGATACGCCTGCGGCGAGTTCTATGGCGACAAAGCCGGATTCGGTGACGTCAAGTACACAGAGATCGGTGATGACGCGGTTGACCACCCCGGCGCCGGTCAGCGGGAGAGTGCATTTGCGCAGGAGCTTAGGACTGCCGTCGGCAGCATGGTGATCCATGATAACGAGCACGCGGCGAACCCCGGAGACCAGGTCCATGGCGCCGCCCATGCCTTTCACGCGCTTGCCGGGAATCATCCAGTTGGCGAGGTCGCCACGCTCTGAGACCTGCATGGCGCCGAGGATGGCCAGATCGATGTGGCCGCCGCGAATCATGGCGAAGGATTCGGCACTGGAAAAGGTGGCGGCTCCGGAA
Source organism: Acidobacteriaceae bacterium (assembly GCA_030038435.1). Lineage (GTDB taxonomy): Bacteria > Acidobacteriota > Terriglobia > Terriglobales > Acidobacteriaceae > Telmatobacter. Next base: position 1,615 of record JASHOY010000427.1, read on the forward strand.
ACGAAGGTTACGGTTTCCTTACCGGCATTGATGAGGTCCGGGTCGACTTCCGACGCTCGCGGAAAAGGACCCATGCCCAGCAGGCCGTTTTCCGATTGCAGCGTGACCGTGAGTCCCTTGGGAATGTAGTTGGCGACCAGCGTGGGAATGCCGATGCCGAGATTGACGTAGTACCCGTCGCGAACTTCGCGCGCGGCTCGAGCGGCCATTTGTTGTCGGGTCCAGGGCATAAAGGCGGCTTTCAGCTTTCAGCTCAGTTTGCGCGGATCGCGCGGCATTGGTCCTGAGAGCGGTGGTCCATTGTCACATGTAGTTCGTTTTTCGATGCGTTTTTCCGGATTCGGATTGTGCACCAACCGATGGACATAGATTCCCGGGGTGTGAATCTGGTCGGGGTCCAGATCGCCGGGCTCGACAATCAACTCCGCTTCAGCCACGGTGATCTTGCCACAGGTCGCCGCGTCGGGATTGAAGTTGCGTGCGGTGCGGCGGTAAATGAGGTTGCCGTGCAGGTCGGCTTTCCAGGCCTTCACCAGCGCGAGGTCGGCCTGGATGCCGCGCTCGAGTATATAGGTATCGCCGTTGAAGACCTTGTGCTCTTTGCCCTCGGCTACGATGGTGCCCACTCCGGTACGCGTATAAAAGCCGGCAATGCCTGCACCGCCGGCGCGCATGCGTTCGGCAAGCGTGCCCTGGGGGCAGAACTCAACCTCAAGCTCGCCGGCGAGAAATTGCCGTTCGAACTCGGCATTTTCACCCACATAGCTGGAAATCATTTTACTGACCTGCCGGGATTCGAGAAGGATGCCCAGGCCCCAGTGGTCGACACCGGCGTTGTTGCTGGCGATGGTGAGGTTGCGAACCTCGGTTTGGCGCAGGGCGGCGATTAAGGCTTCGGGAATTCCGCAGAGGCCGAAGCCGCCGATGGCCAGTAGCATGCCATCGCGGACGACGTCACGAAGCGCGCTGCGCGCGTCGGGCCACAGCTTGTTTCTGCCCGGCCGGGAATTGGATCCGGTAGCCATTTCGGTCAAAGTCCGCTGTTAATATGCGCCTGAAAAGCGGACAGTGGACAGCTTACAGCAGACAGCGAACTGGTGGCAGCGTCGGGCTGAATGGAGGGCAAAAGGCCGGGGAGGCCCCGCCACAATCCTCGGTTCGGCGCCCGCTTCGGCACGCATGGATTCGTGCCTCGATACGGGGCAAAAAAGTGAGATTTCAGTGCTGATGCTGGGCGATGCACCAGGCCGAGATCTACGCGACTTTGCCGCGCCACCTTTCTCTTTCCGCCATTTCGCGCTCTACCTGGACTGCAAGCATCTTTTTCGCTTTTTCGAGATTGCGAAGCCGGGTAATACTGAGGCCTTTGCCGGACTGTGAGATGTAAAAGTTCAAAACGCGCAGCCCGGAAGCAGCGCCCTGGGGAAATATCTCCCTGGAGGTGAGGGCTTCCACAATCTTCTCCGGGGGTTTAGCGAAAAGGTTTGCCGGCATGCGATCGAAATCTGATTTCAAGTTCTCCTCCGTTTATCGCTGTTTGCCCTCGGCCGTCGCGTGCCTGGAGCTGGATTCCAGCAGGATCTCCATCCATTCGCACATTGGGCAGACGCAAAGACCGCAGCGCTTCGCATAGCATGAGCTGCAGGTATACTCAGGACACAACCAACCCCTCTACCTACCGCCATTTTCGAGCAGGATTCGCGACGCTGGAGACTGAGATGCCGCAGCGCTACCATTTCGTTGCTTTTGTTCCACTTGACTCATCCCCTAAAAGCAACACCGCACCGCAGGCTGCCATCACAACCCGCAGCAGCGCCCTTGCTGCGGGAGTGATGGCAAGCAATGTTGTGGGCAATCTTTCTGGTTCTCATCGCGCTGTGGGTAGTTGCCTGGGCCGGGCTTCATATCGTGGGCTGGTATATTCACCTGTTGCTGGCGGCGGCTTTCGTGGCGCTGGTGATCCGGCTCCTGAAGGGCCGAAAGCCAGTGCCCTGAATCAACTCCGGCCTCGGGCTCGCAGCAGCCAGCGCAATCTGCGCGAACCGCCGGGCAGGTAAATCAAGCTGCCCTTGCCAACTGGCTCTGCACCTGGACGGCGCACTCCGTCAGCTTCTTGTCCGCTGCTTTTTCTTCCTGAAGGGTTTTTTCCAGAAGCTCAACGATCTGCGATTTGCCGAGGCGCTCGGCATAAGCGCGGACCGTCCCATATGCGGCCATCTCATAGTGCTCAACGCGATTGCCTCCCGCGACAATGGCCAGATCGCGCAGGTTGCCTTCCTCAGCACTCTTTACGGAACTTTCTCCCTCCGCAAGAATTCCTTTCATGCCCTCGCAGGTTTTTGAGGAAGGCTTCTCGCCAACGGCTTTGAAAACCTGCTCGAGGCGCTGAACGTGCCCTTCGGTCTCCCGCAAATGATGTTCCAGCGCGGTCTGCAACTGGTTGGACGTTGCCATCTTTGCCAGCTTGGGAAGAGCTTTGGTTAGCTGGTGTTCCGCCGAATATAAATCGCTCAATTCTTCTAGAAATAGTCTATCGATAGTATTAACGCTCATTGCTTCCTCCGCTTTTGGGTGATTGCGTACGTGTCCTGTGATGCATGGCCCAGGCACACTGTTGTCTTCCGCAAAAGCCGGGGAAAAACCGTTCAATCCGCTCAAAGAACGAGGTTCTTTGAGCAAATCAAAAACGCGCCGGCCAGCGCCGCGACGCCGCCAGCGACGGCGGCCAGCACGCTGGGATGGAGATCGACCCACAATTGGCAACTGTGATTTCGCGACTGGTTATCGAAGTTTCCATGTGCGCCCCAGTCCTGTTGAGCGTCGAGAGGCGACCAGAGATTGTCGGGACGCAAGGGGCTCTCGGGCTGCCCCGTTTGTTGCGATTCAAAGCCGTAGCGCGCCAGATAGCGATCCAGCAGGCCGGGAGCAACTTTGTTGCCGAAAATAGCCTTTACGGTGGAACCGCCCACGAAAAGCTCGCGGCGGTTGTGGTGCGCAGCCCAGTACACGGCGCGGGCGCCGACTTCAGGCGCAAAGATGGGTGGAACCGGCTGCGCCTTGTGCGGAAGCCTGTTCCTGACCCAGCCAAACTGCGCGGTGTTGAGCGCGGGCATGTGGACCACGGTGATGCGAACATTACTTTTGTCGTGCAGCAACTCGCAGCGCAGCGAATCAGTGAATCCGACGATGGCGTGCTTGGCTGCGCAGTAAGCCGACTGCAGCGGAATGCTGCGATAGGCAAGCGCAGAGCCAACCTGGACGATGGCGCCACGGTTGCGGGGCAGCATGCGCTTCAAAGCGGCAAGTGTGCCGTAGACGCAGCCCAGGTAGGTGACCTCGGTAGCCCGCTTGTATTCATCGGCCTGCATATCTTTCACCGGCGAAAATACGGTGACCATAGCGTTGTTGACCCAGACATCGACGGGTCCGAAGCGTTGTTCGGCGGCTTCGGCGGCGGCCTCGACCGCGGCAGGATCGGCTATATCAATGGGGACCGCAAAGGCATTCCCGCCCGCAGCCTTAACGTCCCTTTCCGCGGCGGCCAGACCTTCAAGGCCTCGCGCCAGCAGCACCACGTTGGCGCCCTGCTTCGCAAATTGCACAGCGATAGCCCGGCCGAGACCGGCCGAAGCTCCTGTTACCACGACGGTTTCTCTTTGCACCCTTGCACCCCCACATACGCGAAGGTTTAGATGCCAATTCTGAGACCGGGACCAAGTGCTTGGCCGGGCGCGAATCAAACCATTGCCCTCGTAAATTGAACGAACAGAGACAACGACCCGCGGAGTTTTAGCGGCGCGGGGTATGGAATTACACTCACGGAAGAATCCATGCGCACTGAGCATGTGAGGCGTGCAGGTCGCCGGGCCGGGCTGAAACTATCTGCCGTCTGCCGCCCAACGAGAAACCGCATGCCAAGTGCGCCGCCGGAGCGGAGGACTCACTTGTGGAGAGGGAAAGAGAATTCGCAATCTACCCCAGCCTGCGCGATCGCGTAGCGATCGTGACTGGCGGTGCGAGCGGCATCGGCGAAGCGATTGTGAAAGCATTTGCGCTTCAGGGAGCAAAGGTTTGTTTTTTCGATGTGCAGGATGAAGCCGCGAAGGATCTGACGGAGTCCTTACAACATTCGCGCCACATTCCTGTATTTCACCTCTGCGATTTGACTGATGTTGTCTGGCTGCAAAAAGAGATCGCAAGCATTGTCAGCGAAATGGGCACGGTGGACGTGTTGGTCAACAACGCCGGCAATGATACCCGGCATAAGATTGCGGAGGTTACTCCGGAATTGTGGGACCGCACCATGGCGGTGAACCTGAGACACCAGTTCTTCGCGGCGCAAGCCGTGATTCCGGCGATGCAACGCGCGCGGCAAGGTTCCATCGTCAACATGAGTTCGATTGGGTGGGTGATTCCTTCCGTCAATCAATCGGTTTATGTGACGGCTAAGGCAGCAATCGTGGGGATGACCAGGACGCTGGCTCATGAAGTCGGCAAAGACAACATTCGTGTGAATGCGATCATGCCCGGTGCGATTCTCACCGAGCGGCAAAAAAGACTGTGGCTGACCAAGGAATACCAGGCAGAGGTGCTTCAGAACCAGGCGCTGAAAAGAATGATCCTGCCGGAAGAAGTTGCGCGCCTGGTGTTGTTCCTGAGCGCAGACGACAGCTCGGCGATCACCAACCAGAGCTATGTAATCGACGCGGGATGGGTTTAAGCCGGGGCTGAATCCGGGGCCTGTTAGCACTACCCGCGCGAACAGGCGGAAAGCCCTGCGCAAGCCGGATCTCGATGGCAAGATACGCGGATTTGAATCTTCATGGAAGAATGATTTTCTAAGGATTCCCGAAACGCCGGACCCCTCATTCTCCTTCACGGTCACATATTCCTCGCTAAGCCAAGCACCGCGTCAATTGAACTCTCATAGCGCGCCGGCAGGCAGAGGTAATTGGTGGCGCATCCCGAGCAATCGACACTCAGGTTGTCCGCATCCAGAATCCGATATCCGCCGCTTTGCAGACCGCTCAGGCACTGATGGTCAGGATGGCAGCACTCGACCAGTAGAATCGGCTGATCTCGAGCAATCGTATCCGCAGCGCCTCGGAGACAGGCAGCCTCAAGCCGCTCCACATCGATCTTCATAAAGTCAACACGATCGTGACCACCGCGCAGGGAATCAATCGAAACCAGCGGAATGGAGATTAACTTCGGAGTGACCCCGAAGTGCATCTGCTCAAAGGTCTTTTTATGGTCCAGCGTAGATGTCGAGCCGGAAAACATATCGGCATGAAGGACTCCCTCGCCGCAACCGTCGCTGGCCGCAGCCTCGATCAGGTGCACCTCAGCAAACCCGTTTCGCCGAATTGTTTCACGGATCAGTTTGGCGTTGGCAGGAAGCGGTTCGATGAGCACGATCCGCAGATCAGGAACCGCCGATTTAAGAAACCATGAGTAATAACCGAAGTTCGCGCCGACGTCCCAAAATGAGCGGAGTTGGAAGTGCTTGAGGCAGGCAAGCGCGAGGGCCTCAGGATTGCGCTCCTGCGAGCCAACCATCCCGTAGGAAAGTCCATGGCTCAAGCGCCGTCCGCGAACCCTGAACGGTATCCCGGGAATTGAAATCCAGACCGGACGATCTGTTGCCCGGAGGACGAGCCGGCCCAGCGCAGATCTGCGCATATGATGAAGCGGATGGAATCGTTGACGGATCGACAAAAGCGTAGCCTGCATGGTGCCGAATCTATCAGCCCTCCCCGTGTTTGGGGAAGAAGGCTGCGGCACGACAAATTCAGTAAGAATCGATAAGCCAAGCAGGCCACAATGCCGGAGCAACCTGCTTCAGCTTTGCGGGACGGTCTCAGGCGAAGCGCTTCGGGGTTGGTCCTCTGTGCAGGAGCTCAGGCGGTAGTTATTGCGCCCACACCGCTTGGCACGGTACATGGCAGCATCCACCATGTGAAGGAGTGTCTCTGCGGCCACGCAGTCGGGGCCGGATGATCCCACCCCGACGCTGACGGAAATAGCCAGCCGCACCCTGTCAACCGACATTGGTTCTCTCATCCGCTCGACGATCTTTGAGGCCACCAGCTCCGCTTCCGAATCCAAGGTAAGATCTGGCAGCACCACCACAAATTCGTCGCCGCCGAGTCGTGCAACAGTATCGGTGGCGCGAACGGTGCTGGTCAGGCGAGCGGCAGTTTCCCGCAGAACCAGATCGCCAATCCGGTGCCCAAGACGATCGTTAATGTCCTTGAATCGATCGAGGTCGACCAGCAGGACGCCGACAATGCCCCGCTCCCGAGCCGCATGTTTGAGCGCCATCTCCAGCCGGTCATTGAGGAGAAAGCGATTCGGCAAACCGGTAAGAACATCATGCTCGGAGAGATGGCGCAGGCGTTCCTGGTTTTGCCGAATGGCTTGGGTCTGCTCTTCAACTTTTCGCCGCAGGGTGATGCCCCAGGCAAAGGCGGAGAGCGCAAGCAAAGCGATTACGGCCAGCAGACCGATGACGCGTTCGCGGGTCCACCAGGATGGTTCCTTCAGGATAATCACGTCGCCGGGTGTCCGCAGCAGGACACGAACTGACCGTGGCTTTACCGCTCCGTATCCATCCCCGCTGGTCCGCGAATCCATCAGCACTTCGCAGATGCCGGTGAGGCGGAGAGTGCTGCCTTCTTTCCATCGCGCCGCCGTCGAATTGTAACTCAGGTCAGGCAGCACCGCGCTGTAAAGAGACGGACCTGCGCGTAAGTCAAGGGTCAACTCACCCGCGGCTCGATCCTGACCGATGAGCTGGCCTTCCATCTGGACCAGTTCCTGATCACGCTCGGCCGCCAAGGCCTTTTCCACGGTGACCACAGCCACTTTCGGGGACGCGGCATGATTCACGATACGGAAAGAAACGTTTTCAAGCGTCGGCTTTAAGTCTTTGATGGCGGGAAAACCCACCGCATCCACTGTATCTCCCACGCGCATCGCCCCGCGACTGTCGCTGACCATGCAAAGGCCGCGCGACTCTTCCTGGATGCACACAAGACGGCCGGGCCAGTAAAGCGTCACCACACCACGCAAATGCGAGTGATGCCGCAGGACGACGCCGGGCGTGAACCACAGCAACTGCGCTATGGGCGTGATGGGCGCGGCAAACGGGTCCGGGGGCGGCCACTCAACGATCCTGAGCTGACGAATGGTAGGGAAAAGGAGACGGGCGCCCACCATCTGTCGAGTGGTATTGAAAACGGGCACCGCGTTCCCTCGTAAAGTCACCGTGGAGTCAATGAGCCGATCGTAATTGACGGCCGGCTCCAGAGGGCCTGTGGCCGGAATCATTCCTCCCACCGTGCCGATTTCAAATGTGACGTACCGGTTCTGCTTGTGGACTGCCTGGACAATGCCTTGAATCTCGATCCACTGTCCGTCCTCGCTCCCCGATAACAGTTCCGTCATGGTAGGCCGATGTGCCGTCGGCGGAAGACTTGTGCTCCCGATAATTCTGAGCCGCGGATTCAAGACCACCGGTGCATAATCCCCGGTTCCGGAGATACCTTCGATATCCAGGAGGATTCCAGCTTTGAGGGGAAGCACCGTCCGGGAGGGAAGAGCCATGAAAATGCTTCCCGTGGCATCGTGCACAAACAGAGCTGCGTGACGGGGATCGAGATTGGCGTCATAGAACGTGACCACCGCATGAAGATGAACAGGGTAACCCCTGGAAGCCTCGGCAAGGCTAATGTCATGAGCGGCACGACACGTGGAAAGAACACGTAAAGGCGGCGAACAATGACCCGGACCATGAGCTGCGAATATCAGAGCCGCCGTCGTCGCTAAAAGACCCGTCCTACGCATACCAACCAGCCTCGACCCTCGTCCGTTTGAGGGATAGACCTCATGCACCACTGCAGTCTGCCGTCAGGTTGCGGCAGAGCGCGGATCCGGTTTCGACTTGAATCAGCCTCCAGTACACCGTGTCATGCCGTCCTGGGATCCGCTCCTTCAGGTTTTTATCGGTTGAACGGGGTTATTTCTTCAATCTTTTATCCGGCAGACGCCCGGAGGATAATCGCTCTTCCCATCCGAGAAGCGCTAGCGGCAAATAACGCAACCGGCAAGGATGGGGCACCCGAGGCGCAATTGAAAACTGGCAGGCCTGGCGCGGCTCCCGCTCAACAACCCGGAACGGCCACTGATATTGGGCGCGGCGAATCTGGCGCTCTATCGCGACATTGCCAAGATGGATCGAGGCCCCGGTTACCTGAACGGAGTCCTGTCGCTGCGGCTCAATTCGAGTTCGCCGGATTCAGAGCCGGCTCTGGTGATTAGCAACTCAGCCCGGCGGTGGACGCCGGGTTGATTCTGCAATAAGGGGGCGCAGCGGATTCAGCTCGCTCCCTTCGAGCGGTTCCGCTGGAGCAAAAACGAGCCATCCTGCGCTGCCCGCCAGGAGAGCCATTCCGGCCCAGGCCCGTTCCGGTGGAGACGCAGGCTGCAGTGCCACTCCCACAAGAATCGTAAACAGGGGCGCGAGAAGGAAGCGCGCCGTCATGCGGGATGCGGCGAGGTGGCGCATCAGCCAAAACAGTAAGAACAAGGCGGGAAGGTCGATCAGAAGTGGCGCCAGGAGATCTGACGGCAAAACGTTCCAGCGCCATGCGACCTGCGGCTTGGTCACACCCGCCACGGCAAAACACACGGCGCTGGCAGCGCCTGCCTGCGCCGCCATGGGCAGGATGGAACCGACGGCAAAGGTGCGAGCGAGTTTCACCGCAAAGCAGTTGGTAACCGCAATGCAAAGCGCCGCGGCGACCAGCGCGCACAGTGCTGCTCCTGCGCGGAATGAGCCGGGCACATCGAGTGGAAAGAGAAACAAAATGCCGGCGACCGCGCAGATGGAACTGGCCAGCGCGGCTTTTCCGCGCGCCGGAGGGCCGTCCTGCAAGTGAGGTTGCAGAACCACGGCGAAGACGGGTGTGAGTGAGAAGACCGCAACCCTGTCGAGCACGGAAACAGTCCCTTGCGCAAAGGACGCCAGCGCCGACGGAAGCACGAAGAGTCCCAAACCGACGCTGCCGCATGCCAATGCAAGGCGCCCGCGTGGGAACTTGAGGCCGCGGGCAACGGCGACGGACGCTGCCACGGCTGTGAACGCCGCGTAGAGCACTGCCTGGCGCAGCGAAGGTGACACCATACCTCCGCCTGCATATGGGCGAAGGTCCGAACTCAACGAGGAGATGGTCCACAGCCCCGAAAGCAGCAACAGACCAAGGGCAGGAGGCAGGCCGGCCTGCGTGCGTGTGGCGCCGCGCAATTTCATGGATTCGATGAAAACATAATCGGTGGTGTAACGTCCCCCTCAGAAACCGATGGTCGACCTAGCGCCGTCATGGAGGGCTGCTGCTTCGGAAGTCCAGAGCGAGGTTTGTCCCTCTCCGCCGGGGCGACCTGCTCTGCTCTTTCCCAGTTTCGGGCTCTTGCGAAAATTGAGCCGTCCTTGTCGATGTAGATCGACTTGCGAACAGGACTCCTGCCGAAATCCGCTCTTCGAGCCGAAGCCGGCAGGAGACCTGGATTCTCTGAGGAGGGCGCCATGCGACTGACTCCAAGCGAATGCAGGAATCAGCTATTGGAATGGTGGGCAGTGAGGGACTCGAACCCCCGACTTCCTGCTTGTAAGGCAGGCGCTCTAACCAACTGAGCTAACCGCCCGCTCGGGCGACCGAGTGCCGTTTGAAAGGCAGCCTTGCACCATGATAACAGCGAGCTTAACGGCCCGGAAACCGGGCGCTATTGATAAACTCAGCCGGTGGGTCGATTGATTGTAAATGCGGACGATTTCGGGCTGACAACAGGCGTAAACAGGGCCATTGCCGAACTGCATGCCGACGGGGTGTTGACCAGCGCGACACTGATGGCGCGCGCCCAGGCCGCGGATGAAGCAGTAAAGCGCGCGCTCGGCGTACCGGCTCTGGGCGTGGGCTGTCATGTGGTTCTGGTCGATGGTGAACCGGTGCTGCCGGCAAAGGAAATCCCCACCCTCGTCGATCCTCGGACCGAAGTTTTTTACCCCAAGCTAGGATCGTTTCTGCGGCGGTTATTTGCGGGACGGGTGCGAGCCCTGGAGATTGAAGCCGAGGCGAGGGCTCAAATGGAACTATTGCAACGCTACGGACTCCGCCTGACGCATTTTGATACACACAAACATACGCATATGTTTCCAGCCGTACTCAGGCCGCTGCTGCGGGCGGCGCGAGCGGCAGGCATCACAGCATTGCGAAATCCATTCGAGCCGATATGGGCGGTGCGCGCCACGCCGCGCGCGCCGCTGGTGCGCCGGGTTGAAGAGGGCTTGCTGCGACTTTTCGAGCCCACCCTGCGACGTATGATTGCCGCCGAGGGTTTCAAGACCACAGATGGAACGATTGCGGTGGTGGGGACCGGCTCGCTTGACGCTGACACGCTGCGATCGCTGCTTCGGCAGCTCCCCTCCGGGACCTGGGAGCTGGTCACCCATCCCGGCTACAACGATGCAGACCTGGGTCGAATCCGCACAAGACTGCGAGATTCGCGTGAGGTGGAAATGAAGGCTCTGCGTGCGATCAAGGAGTTCCCGCGAATCGAGCTGATTTCCTTTGCCTCTTTAAATGCTCCGGAGACAGCGCCAGCCGCAACTGGCTCGTAGGGAATGCACGTTCAACTGCGCTTTTAAAGAACCGGAGAGGCCATAGTTGGCCGCCAGGGCCGGATCGGTTCGAGCTGAAGCCTATCATCCTCCGGTAGAGACGGAAGCTCGTCCAGCTTTACGGGGCGCGGCAGAGGCTCCATGATAGCCCTGCCAGACGTACTCCAGCGCTTCCGGCAAGGTCTGCAGGCGAACCGCGTGATCAACGTGCCCGGCGTTTTCGGCGAAGACGAATTGATAGTGATAGTGCTTGGCGGCCAGCACGCGGGCCATGCGCTCGTTAGCCACCACCCAGTCGTGCATGCCGTCGTGCATGCTATTGGGATTGAGCAGGTCGCGGTCGCCCACCTCCATCCAGATGCGAATGGGCTTGCGCGGGCTCTCCGGGATGAGGTGCTCGTGGAACTCCCATGCGCCATGAGGAGTGGCCGGGTTGTAAGGCCACTGCTGGTTGACGAAGGTTCCTGAATACGAAAGTACGCGGTGATAGAGATCAGGGCGGTACCATGCCATTTCCAGGGCTGCCGCGCCGCCGGAGCTGCCGCCGGTAGTGGCGCGGCCATCCGGGTCATGGGTGAGGCGGACGCGGGCGTGTGTTTCGACACGCGGCAAAACCTCGGTCTCTACGAATTCGGCATAACGGCCGGACATGGTGTCGTACTCGAGGCCGCGCTCGCTGCCCTGCGCATCCTGACCGCCGTTGGCGATAGAAATGCCTATCATGACGGGAATGCGGTGCTCGGCAATGAGAGCATCCAGAGCGGCAAAGAGCATCCAGTCGGGACCGTCGGCGCCGACGATGAAGGGCGCCGGCGTGCCCGGCTTGTACGCGGCGGGGACATAAACGGCAATCTCGCGCGTCCACGGAGCGGGGCGGCTGTTGGTGACGATCATCTTCGCCGGATCGTTGGGGTCGGCTGTGCCCACCACGTCAGGGATGCGGGCGATGCCGGGATAGATCTTGCTTTCGGCTGAAGTCATGGTGAAGACGATGACTCTGCCATGAGCGAACTGCGGGACCTGGCCCCTGGGATGGGGCTGCGCAGCGAAAGCGGCCAGTTGTGGCGCCGGCTGGTGCGTGGGACCGAGAATGTAGTTGCCATCGGCCTCAGGCGGCGGGACCTCGCCGTCCGGGAGTTCCGTAGCCTTGACGAAGCCGGGACTGTGGGGATTGCGCGTGGGCGGGGTGGGACGCCTGGTGTGCGCGGTAGGAGCTTGTGCGGCCGCCGAGCTCTGAGCAGCGAGCAAAAACATCAGGAGTGGAATTGCGCAGCGGGTTTGCAGAGCGGTCCTCCGGGAACGAAAATCGGGATGGCGGAATTGTAACGGGTCAGGGCAACACCAGATCCACGCATTATGAGCCCTCGTCGTCGGCTCCGCTGAAGCTTCAAGGCGCGCCAGCCCGATCTCGATGGCCCGTTTGGTATCGCCAGTCCTCCTGACCTTTGCCGATGGTTCAAGCTGGTTAGCTCCGCGGCATGTCGCGGTGCACAGCCTTTACCTGGTAGCCGGCGCGCTTGAACTTGGCGGCCATTTCTTCCGCGAGCATTACACTGCGGTGCTGGCCGCCGGTGCATCCGAAGGCAACCGTCAGGTAGCTCTTCCCTTCCTTCACGTAATGGGGCAGCAGGTAGAGCATGAGCTTGGTTACGCGGCTCAGGAATTCGCGGGTCTGCGGGAACTTGCGCACAAAAGCGGCCACTTTGGGATCGAGGCCGGTTTTGCGGCGAAACTCGGGGATGAAATGGGGATTGGGCAAGAAGCGCACGTCAAAGACGATGTCGGCGTCGAGCGGCACCCCGTTTTTGAAACCGAAGCTCAGGCAGGTGATGAGCATGCTCTGGGTTTCGTCGTCATGGCCGAAACGCGCCTGAATATGGGCGCGTAACTCGTGGACGTTAAAGGTTGAAGTGTCGATGAGCGTGTCCGCGACATTACGAATGGGATCGAGCAACTGGCGTTCTTCGGCGATGGAACGCCACATGGTATCGGCCTTGCCGAGTGGATGAGGCCGGCGCGTCTCTGAATAACGCTGAACGAGGATGGCATCCTGGGCATCGAGAAACACAACCCGCGTGGGCAAGCGCTTGAGCACGCTCTTGAGAATCTCCGGCAGACGATCCAGCGTGGGACCCTCGCGCACGTCCACCACCACGGCCGCGCGTTCGACTTCCGCCGATTTGCTGACCAGGGCAGCAAAGTCTTCCATCAGCTCCAGGGGAAGATTGTCGACGGAGTGAAAGCCGAGATCTTCAAATGCCTTCAGGGCCGAGGCCTTGCCCGAACCGGAAATTCCGGTCAGCACTACCAGTTCCTTGGCCGGAGGAGCGGAAGACCTTCGGTTTTTTTCGGATACTCCTGCACGGCCGGTCCGGCCGCTCCGTCTGGACGGCGTCATGCGCTCATCCTACACTGAAAGCGCGTTGGCGCGCGCGTGCCCTGACCGGTCATCCAGGCAGCCTTTTGCCGGCCGCGCATTCCTTCGGGATCAAAGTCGCCGTGCCCGCCAGGCATAGGGATTAAGGAATCTCCACCAGTTCCATCTGGCCGTCGCGGCGCCGGTGCAAGACGTACAAATCCCCGCTTGCGGTGCGGAAGATCAGCAGGTCGCGGTCGCGGAACTCGGCGTCCTTAACCGCCTCTTCGATGGTCATGGGCCGCATCGCGAAGGCGTCGCCATTTCTCACAATGTGCGGCTCTACCACTGTGGTATGCGCCGGGAACGAATGAACAGCGATGGAGATGCGCGGCTTGGTGCCGTTGCTCGAATGCTCGGGAACGGCTGAGGGCTCCTCGGGAACGGCGGCGCGCGCCTTGGGACGACCCAGCGGGGGTGCACTCATTACTTTTTCCGCAATGGGAAGACGCTTGCTTACGATCTTGCGATCCCGATAGCGGCGCGCCTGGGCTTCGGCGTGAGAGAGCGCCTGCCGAAGCGCAGCATCGGGCTTGGGGGCTTTACCCTCGGCCGCAAACTGCTGAGCGCGGCCCTTTACCGTCAACTCGACGATGTGTAAGTGGCGCTCGGCGTCAAAGACTACGCTTACCCGCGCGGTCCTGCCCAGAATGCGCCCGATTCGTTCCATTCCTTCTTCCGCCTGCTTGCGCAGCGCCTTGGTGATTTTTCCTTGCCTGGAGGTAAACTCCATATCCATGGTCATCCTCCGTGCGTAATTTTGGCTCTGCATCGCTACCCTTAAAGCCCAGGAGCGGCCGTCCCTTTCCGTTCGGCCCGAGTCGCCTCTGAGCTCAACCGATCACCCGGCCGCCGGCCTCTATACCGGTCATCCAAAATTCTCCGGGTTGGTGGAGCACAGTATATGCCAAGCCGGAGTTAATTGCAGCTCTCAGCTATCCGCTAACCGCTTTCTGCCGCTCTTCAGATTTCCCAGCGCAACAACGTAGCGCCGACGGTAAAACCTGCGCCTGCCGCGGCGAGCAAAACCAGGTCGCCTTTTTTCAATTTGCCTTGCTCGATGGCGGTTTCCATAGCCAGCGGAATGGTCCCCGCCGAGGTATTGCCGTATTTTTCAATATTGACAACCACGCGATCGGCAGTGAGCCCCAGGCGCTCAGCGGTGGAATTGATGATCCGGAGATTGGCCTGGTGCGGGATGAAACATCCCAGATCGGCGCCGGTGACGCCATTGCGGGCGAGGACTTTCTCGGTGGCCTCGGCCATCTTGCGGACGGCGAATTTATAAACCGCGGGGCCATCCTGATAGATGTAATGCATTTTTTTGTCGACCGTCTCATGAGTCGAAGGATTGAGACTTCCTCCGGCTTTCAGATTGAGGGCCACGCCACCCGATCCGTCGATTTCGTTGACGGAATCGATGAAGCCGATTTCCCCATCTCCCGCCGGTTCCACCAGCACCGCGCCGCCGCCATCGCCAAAGAGCACACAGGTGGTGCGATCGCTGTAGTCGGTCATGCGGGTATTGGCGTCGGCGCCGATGACGAGCACCCGCGAGTATGACCCGCTTTCAACCAGCTTGACGCCGGCCTGCAGTGCGAATACGAATCCCGAGCAGCCGGCGGATACGTCGAAACCCCAGGCGCCGGCGGCGCCGAGTTTGTCTTGCACCAGGCATGCCGTGGAGGGGAACATCATGTCGGGGGTGACGGTGCCGAAGATGATGACTTCGAGGTCAGTGGGCTTGAGGCCGCGAGCCGCCAGACACTTTTTGGCGGCCTCCACGCCGATGTCGCTGACCCCAAGGCCCTTGGCCAGCATGTGGCGCTCGCGAATACCAGTGCGCGTAACAATCCACTCGTCGCTGGTCTCCACCATCTTTTCAAGATCTTGGTTGCTAATGACCTTTGGAGGAACGTAGGTTCCGAGCGCGGAGATCTTCGCGCGGCGGCCCACCACGGGGCGAACGGTGAGGCTCAAAGTCCTTCTCCTTACGGCTCAACCGCGGACGCGGGCCCGGGCTTGCCACTCCAAGAACGCAGTTAAGAATAGAACGCAAGATGGCGGAACGCACCTAAATTGCACCAGTCCAACATAAAAGCGCCCACGGCGCCGCCAAAAAAGTACCGGGCACCCTACTGCGCCCGTACTAGCCCGTTACCGTTGCTTCCTTCCGGACCTGGCGGGGTTGGCGGGATTACGTCGCGTAGGACCCGGCACTGATCGATTTTAGCACCTGGGCACGGAGCGAAGGCCGATGCCGGTTACCGCGCTGGTGCCGCCGGAATCGCAACGAAGTGCAAGTTGACGGACCGCATAATGACGACTTCCTCGCTATTTTGCACGCGTCGAGCAGCGATCCCACCCTGTTCCCGGCTTCAAATGCACCCGCTTCCGGCATCTCTGCCTCTCTATCAACTCGCTTAAGCCGGCTTCTTTGCCTGAGGCAAGATCCCCGTTCGCTTCTGGCGTTCGTGCCTATCTTCGGGCGGGCAAAGCTTCCAGCGTCAGGCGGATGCCGTCGTCGTAAGAGGTGCGCTGGACGCTGCCCAGCAGCTTGACGAGACGGCTGTCTTCCATCAGCACCGGGGTGGTCAGCAGGTAATGCATCTCGACCATTTCGCGCATGAGGGGGCTGAAGAGGCCCATGAGGCGGAGGGTGGTTTTGCCCGCGACCATCATGCGCAGACGGCTGCCTGCCATAGCGAAGATTTTTGTGACCAGCTCACGCTGCGTGGTGGTGCCGCTGCCGGCGAAGTTCCACCGATGGCCCCAGGCGCCGGGTGTCTGAAGAAGTCCAAGCACGGTGGGGCCGACGTCAGGGACGAAAACGAACTGGTGCGGCGTGTCGATAGGGCCGACGAGTTGGGCGCGGCCTCCTTTCTTGGCGGCCAGGAATGCGCTCCACAAGAAGCTTTTGTCGACGTTGGGGCCGTAAAAATCGGGCAGGCGCAGCTCGCAGGCCTGTATTTTTCCCGCCTCGTCGGCCGCAAAGAGGATGTCCTCTTGCTCCTTGCGCATTTTGCCTTTGAAGGTGTGCGGATTGCGGGGATGATCCTCAGTGACAGGGTTGGATTGCGGGCGGCCAAAGGGGTAAACGGTGCCGATGAGCAGGATGCGGCCGACCCCGGCCAGTTTCGCATGCTCGAGGACTTTGCGCATGAGCGCAGGGTGAAGTTCGAATTGCCAGTAGTTGACGCCGATGAGATAGATCGCAGTTTCGATGCCGGCCAGGGCCTGGCGGACGGAAAGGCCGTCGTCCGGGTTCCACGGCTTGATCTCGGCCAGCGGATCGGCGCCGTAGGTTTGGCGCAGGATCTGGTCGGATCTGCCGATGACTCGGTAAGGCGTGCCCACAGCGCGGAAGGCGTCGGCGATGCTCTTGCCGATCGCCCCCGCCGCTCCCAGAAGCGCAGTTTTGCCCATGGCTGGTCTCCCTGATTTCAGTATGCGATGCGGGGCGGTCTGGAGGCGAAATGAATTCTGCAATTTGCGCCGGGGCCATAAATCTTGAGCAAAACTCCTCGGTGCGCAAGAGCTAACATAGATGGGTTATGGCGTTTCCGATTAAAACCTGCGTCATTTGCGGAGAGGAATTCGAACTGCGTCCCGGCAAACCGGGCTTTGCCAACCGTTGCCCGAGCTGCAGCGAGCCAGAAGCCGAGAGGGCTGACGGCGCGGATCACAAAGACGAAACCCAGCGCCGGAGCGAAAGTGAGATGAATGCGGAGCGGCGGCGGGTGATCCGCGACATGCTTTATCGTAAAGACGGTTGAGATGACGCCTCAGACCGGCCCCACAGCGACGGTGCTGGCCCGCACCTGGTAGTGATTGGCTACTGTTTCGATGCGGCTCAATAATGACGTTGCCTCCGGCTCGAAGACGGGGATTGTATAGTTGTCGCCGGCGAAACGCTTCACGGTTTCGAGCGAATCGAAGAAATTGATGACCACGAACTCCGTTTCTTCGGCTCCGTCACTGCGCAGGATGTGACCACCTCTATAGCCGTCGAGTTTTGCGAGGGCGGGAAGCACTTTTTGCTTTAGCAGTGCTTCATAAGGGTCTGCGTTTGGGGTACTTGTCCACCCCCGCCATTGCCGTGCGATCATCGCCACCTCCGCAGACCGGGCGGCTTTCAAAGCCGATCCCCGGTACAATCAATATGTGAGCACAATTACGCACAAACCTTCCCCGGTGGTGGGATTCGTATCGCTGGGCTGCCCGAAAAACCTCGTCGATTCCGAGGTGATGATGGGGTTGTTGGACCGCGCTGGAGCGCGCCTGACCGCCAATCCCGAAGAGGCGGAGATCCTGGTTGTAAATACCTGCAGCTTTATCGACACGGCCAAACAGGAGTCGGTGGACACGATTCTGGAGATGGCGCGGCACAAGACGGAAGGACGCGCCAGACGGCTGATCGTGGCCGGGTGCATGGTGGAGCGCTACCGCGACGAAATCCGGAAGAGCATTCCGGAAGTGGACGCGGTGGTGGGCACCGGGGAGCTGGAATCGATTCTGGAAGCAGCGGGAATTGCTGCGGCGCCCATGGCTGTGGCGGCATCGCCTTTCAACATTCTCAGCGGCAACGGGCATGGTGAAATGCGCGCCGGGAGGGAAGCAGAAGCCGGAACGCATCGCGGCAAACCCGGCAGTCAGAATGGCACCAGCAGTGGACGCGCCGCCCGCGCCGAAGGCGATGCGCGCGAGCAGAAGGGACGGTTCAGCCGCGAGAAATGGCAGGGGGCGGCGCATCTGCTGCCGACCTACCTCTACGACGAAACTACGCCGCGGCTGCTGGCTACGCCGCGCGCTTCGGCGTATATCAAGATTGCAGAGGGATGCGATCATCCCTGCAGCTTTTGCGTGATTCCGAACCTGCGCGGTAAGTTCCGCTCGCGGCGGTTTGAGTCGGTGGTGGCCGAGGCGCGGCAACTGGTGGCGCGAGGAGTGAGCGAGATTACGCTGATCGGGCAGGACACCACCTGCTATGGCGAAGACCTGGGTTTGAAAGACGGGCTGGCGCTGCTGCTGGAGGCGCTGGCTGCGATCGAGGGCTTGCGCTGGCTGCGCTTTTTGTATGCGTATCCGAATCGGATCACGGGGCGGCTGCTGGATACCATGGCCCGGCACGACAACATCTGCAAGTATCTCGACGTGCCCCTGCAGCATGCTTCCCCCGAAGTCTTGAAGCGCATGAAGCGCGGGGCGGGAGCTGATATTTTCCTGAAGACGATTGAGAAAGTACGCGCGGCGGTGCCGGATATTGCGCTGCGCACGAGCTTTATTGTCGGTTTTCCGGGCGAGTCGCTCCGCGACCTTGAACTTTTGGAGGGGTTTATTGCTGATGCCAGATTCGACTGGCTGGGCGTCTTCAGCTACTCCGATGAGGAAGGCTCAGGTGCACATGGTCTGGAAGGCAAGCTGACCAAGCGCATGATCGAGGCGCGGCGGAAGCGGCTGATGAAGCTGCAGCAATCGATTTCACGTAAGGCGAAGAGGGAGTGGATTGGACGCAAGGTTGAGCTGCTGGCTGAGGGCGAGAGCGAAGAGACGCCGCTGCTCTGGGAGGGCCGCACACAATTTCACGCGCCGGAAATTGATGGGAAGGTTTACATCAACGATTTTGGCGACCTGGGGGGGCTGGAAGCCGGACGGTTCTACAAGGCGGAGATTACCGAGGCGCATGACTACGACCTGGTGGCGCGGATCGTCTCCAGTGCTTTATAGAATCAGATCAAATGAACGATCTCCAATACCTCGAATTTCCGCCGCAACTGGCTCAGATTCTTGCCCGCACTGAAGAATTGAAATTTACCATGGCGTCGGAGCCGCGCACCGGCGCGCTGCTGCGCGTACTGGCCGCATCAAAGCCGGCGGGGCGCATGCTGGAACTGGGAACCGGGACCGGTGTTGCCACCGCATGGCTGCTTGCCGGAATGGACGCGCAGTCCACGCTGGTGAGCGTCGATGTGCATGCGAGTGTGCAACAGGTGGCGCGGGACGCGCTCGGCAATGATCCACGACTCAGCATTCAGACCGAAGATGCAGCGGCGTTGGTCCGGCGCCAGCCGCCGCACAGCTTCGATCTGGTCTTCGCGGACGCGATGGCCGGGAAATACGAGGCGCTCGATGAGGCGCTTGCGGTGGTGAAACCGGGCGGCTACTACATCATTGACGACATGCTGCCGCAGCCAAGCTGGCCGGACGGTCACGCGGATAAAGTTCCGCTGCTGATGGCGAAGCTGTCGGCGAAGGCCGAGTTTCAGATCGTGCCGATGGCCTGGGCAAGCGGAGTGGTGATCGCGGTAAAAAAGGCGGCCGCGCAGTGAATTTGCGCGACGCTCAAGTCTTGATGGCCCGAAGCCATGGAAGATGCTAGACTTCTGGCCATGAAAAAGCGGCTTCTCCAGGCCTCGGTCTTCCCTACCCTTTTTGCGGCCATCTTCGCGCTTGCCCCGGCGATTCCGGCCGCTTCGGCGCAGGAGTGGGCGAAGCAAAAGCTGGACCAATCGCCCCGCCATCAGCAGTGGGTGAAGATCGCCTACGGGCAGCGCACGGTGCAGGCCTTCATCGTGTATCCCGAGGTCAGCCGCAAGGCGCCGGTGCTGCTGATGATCCACGAAATTTTCGGGCTTAGCGACTGGGTGCGCAGCGAGGCAGACGAACTGGCGGCACAGGGCTTCATTGTGATTGCGCCGGATTTGCTTTCCGGAGCGGGCTCGAACGGCGGCGGGAGCAGCTCCTTCCCCGACCAGGATGCTCGCGTGAAGGCCGTCTCCATGCTCAGCAACGAGCAGGTGATTGCGGATTTGAATGCCACGGCGGATTACGCCCTGAAGCTGCCCGCGGCCAACGGGAAGCTGGCGGTGATCGGCTTCTGCTGGGGTGGTGGCAAATCGTTTCTCTTTGCCACACAACGGCGCGATCTGAGCGCGGCCTTCGTGTTTTATGGGCCACAGCCGCAGGACATTGCAGCGATCACCGCGCCGGTGTATGGCTTTTACGCTGGCAACGATGCTCGTATATCGGCCACGGTTCCGGGAACCCGCGAGGCCATGAAAGCCGCGGGGAAGAAATACGAAGCGGTGATCTATCCCGGCGCGGGGCATGGGTTCATGCGCGCGGGCGAAGACCCGGCCAATACCAATCCGGCCAATACCACGGCGCGGAATGAGGCCACCCGGCGGCTGGAGAAGCTGATGAAAAAAATCTAGCGCGGCTGCAGGGCAAATGCGCCATTCGCACGCCGGTGTGGTTGTCGAACCGTCGCGCGGCTTTTATCCTGATCTCTCCGCCTGATGTTTTTTGCTGCGGAGCCGAGGTGCAAATTGCTTTCCGCAGATGACTTCGACGGGTTGCGCGCAGCCGTTGGGGCCGACGGCCTGATCACCAGCGAGAGCCAGTTGCAGACTTACGAATGCGACGGGCTGACGAACTTCCGGGTGCTGCCGGGAGCCGTGGTATTGCCGCGCAGCGCCGCGCAGGTGCAGGCAGTGGTGAGGTTGTGCGCGCGGCGCAGCATTCCCTTTGTCAGCCGCGGCGCGGGCACGGGACTGAGCGGAGGCGCGCTGCCGGCGAAGGGTGGCATCGTGATCGGCCTGGCGCGCATGAACCGCATTTTCGAGGTAGACTTCGAGAACCGCTTCGTGGTCGTCGAACCCGGCGTCATCAACGCCCACGTAACTCAGCGCGTGGCGCCCCGAGGATATTTCTACGCGCCCGATCCCTCGTCACAGTCGGTTTGCACCATCGGCGGAAACGTGGCGGAGAATTCCGGCGGCGCGCATTGCCTGAAATACGGGTTCACCGTGACTCACGTGCTGGCGCTGGATGTGGTGCTGCCATCAGGAGAACTGGTGCAACTGGGCTCGCCTGCTCTGGACCCGCCCGGATATGATCTCACCGGTGTCTTTGTGGGATCGGAAGGAACGCTCGGCGTGGCGACGCGAATCACGCTGCGCATCGTCAAGAGGCCGGAAGCGGTACAAACACTGCTGGCGGCCTTCGATTCGGTTCAGGCGGCGGGCCAGACAGTCAGCGACATCATCGCCGCCGGAATGCTGCCCGCGGCGCTGGAGATCATGGATACACTGGCCATCAAGGCCGCGGAAGCCGCAGTGCACGCACACTATCCGGTTTGCAACGGCCTGCTGCTGGTGGAGCTGGATGGTCCCAAGACGGAAGTGGATGCGCTGATGCAGCAAGTACAGGCGCTGTGCCGCAAAAATGGCGCCTGGGAGATACGCGTGGCGCAGTCGGACGAGGAGCGCGCCCTGGTGTGGAAGGGACGCAAGGCAGCCTTTGCGGCGATGGGACGCATTTCGCCAAACTACATCGTGCAGGACGGCGTCATTCCGCGCACCGCGCTGCCCAAGCTGCTGACGGAGATCGATCGCATGGCTTCGGAAGCAGGATTGCGCGTAGCCAACGTCTTCCACGCCGGCGACGGCAATTTGCATCCGCTGGTGCTTTACGATCGTGCCATTGCCGAACAGGAAGAAAAAGCGCTCGATCTTTCCTATCGCATTCTGCACCTGTGCGTGGACAATGGCGGATCCATCACCGGCGAGCACGGCGTGGGCAAGGAAAAGCAGGAAGCGCTGGGCTACATGTTTTCCGAGCCGGATCTGGCCACCATGCAACTGGTGCGCTGCGCCTTCGATCCGGATGGCATCGCCAACCCCGACAAGCTCTTCCCTCGCCCGCGGCTGTGCGCGGAAAAGCCGGGCCCCTACACGCCACATCCTCTGGAGACGGCCGGCGTCGCGGAGATCTTCTGATGAGCCGAGCGGCGACACTCCCGCAGGAACAAACGCTGGCGCCACTGAAAGCGATTGTGGGGGAAGAAAACTTCGGCTGCAGCGCAGGAGCGATTGTTGCTGCTCCCGGCGATGCGGCACAAGTTGCGGAGATATTGCGCTTGGCGGCAGCGAATCACCTTACCGTGACGCCAACCGGCGGAGGCACGAAACTGCAGTGGGGAAATCCCGTGAGTGCGGGGATTGCTTTGAACCTGCGGCGCCTGAACCGGCTGCGCGAGCACGCGTGGCAGGATTTGACCTGTACCGTGGAAGCGGGTTGCACCTGTATGGCGATGCAGGCTGCACTGGCCGAACGCGGGCAGATGGCGGCTCTGGATCCTCTGTGGCCGGAGCGGGCTACAGTCGGCGGCATCGTTGCCACCAACGACAGCGGCGCCCTGCGCGTGAAATTCGGCAGCCTGCGCGACCTGATCATCGGCATGACCGTGGTGCTCGCTGACGGCACCACTGCTAAGAGTGGCGGCAAAGTGGTGAAGAACGTAGCCGGATACGACCTGCACAAGCTCATGACCGGCAGCTTCGGGACGCTGGGTGTGATCACCGAGGTGAATTTCCGCCTGCACCCGATAGAGGAAATCGCGTGGACTTGGACGGTGACCGGACGCGACGCCGCGGAGTTTACCTCGCCACTGGCTGCGATTATGGATTCCCAGATGGCATACTCCTGCGTGCAGTTGCGCGCAAGGAGCGGAGAGTGCGCGCTCGACGTTCGCATGGCGGGCGTTCCCGAATGTTTTGAGGAATACACGGCGCGGATTCGGAACGCTTTTGATGGCTTTGAAGTTGCGGCTGCAGTTGGTGGTGTGTGGGCGGCGCGGCAGCATCTCTTCGACGCGGGCTTGGAACTGGTGCTGAAGGTCGCTGTGCTGGCCCGCGATATTTGCGCCCTCGCTTCGGACCTGCAGAAATGGGCATCCACGGAACGCGCGGAAATCGCTATAGTCGCGCAGGCCTCGGGGATTATGACGATTGGCGTGAATGCTCCGCCGGATCAGACCATAGCGCTCGTCGAGAATCTGCGCGCGCGTGTGGAGAAATCAGGTGGAAGCGCCGTAGCGTTCCGGGTTCCCGATGCGCTGCGCAACAAGTTTGACGTGTGGGGAGCACAGCCTGGCGCGCTGCCATTGATGCGCGAAATCAAGCGCCGTTTTGATCCCGGGCGCATTCTCAATCCCGGCCGCTTTGTGGGGAATATCTGACGCCTATGCCACATACCATCGCTGAGCCAGAGACGCGTGTTTCCAGCTTTGACGCGCATCATCCGCCGGAAAAGCAATTCATCGATGACTGCGTTCACTGCGGCTTTTGCCTGCCTGCCTGCCCCACTTACGTGCTATGGGGCGAGGAAATGGACTCGCCGCGAGGCCGCATTTACATGATCAAGAAAGCTGCCGATGGCGAAGCGCCGATGGACGCGCGCTTCCGGCAGCACATGGACAATTGCCTGGGCTGCATGGCCTGCATGACCGCTTGCCCCTCGGGCGTGCATTACAACAAATTGATCGAGCCCACCCGCGCACAGATCGAACGCAACATGCCACGCAGCTGGAGCGAATCCATCCTGCGCAAAGTTATCTTTGCAACGTTTCCGCATCCGGGAAGATTGCGCCTGCTGGCGCTTCCGCTGCTCATCTATCAGAAGAGCGGACTGCGCCGTCTGCTGCGCGCCTCGGGGGCGCAAAATCTGCTGCCCAAACGGCTGGCAGCGATGGAGGCATTGCTGCCCGAAGTTTCGACGCAGGCCTTCGCCCGATTGCCCGCACGCGTTCAGCCACAAAGCTCGCCGCGCCGCCGTGTCGGCATGTTGAGCGGCTGCGTGCAGCGCCTCTTCTTTTCCCGTGTGAATGCCGCAACCGCGCGCGTGCTGGCCGCGGAAGGTTGTGAAGTGGTGATTCCGCGGGGCCAGCCCTGCTGCGGCGCTCTGATGCTTCACTCCGGCATGGAAGGCCATGCCGCCGCCCTCGCCAGGAGAATGATCGCCGCATTCGAAGCGGTCAACGTCGATACCATCATCATCAATTCCGCGGGCTGCGGATCGACGATGAAGGAATACGGCCATCTGCTGCGCGACGATCCCCGGTGGGCGCAGCGCGCGGCAGCTTTCTCGGAAAAGTGCAGGGACATTGCTGAATTTCTGGCCGAGCTGGAACCGCTGGCGCCGCGGCACTCGCTGAAGGCGCGCGTTGCCTACCACGACGCCTGCCATTTGCAGCACGCGCAGGGCGTCCGCGAACAGCCCCGAAGGCTGCTGGCTGGAATTCCCCAGCTTGAAGTCGCCGAAATTCCGGAGGCCTCGCTCTGTTGCGGTTCAGCCGGGGTCTATAACCTGCTGCAGCCGGAGACCGCGAGCGAGTTGGGCAGCCGCAAGGTGGAAAACCTGCTGTCGACCCATGCCGAGGCGGTGGCGTCGGCCAATCCCGGATGCCTGTTGCAGCTTATGCATGGTCTGCGCTCGCGCGGGCTCAAGACCATGCCCGCATTTCACATGGTCGAGTTGCTGGACGCTTCGATCCGCGGTGTCGATGCCGGAAAACTGTTATCCGGCGAAAGCCGGACCTGAGCAAACACAAATTGCGATTGAGGCGCCAATATCGCTCCGTATTGAAGAAAACGCCATCGAAAGTTACTATGGCAGCATTCGTTTGCAGCAGGATTTTGTCCATCGAAAGTGCTGAAATTCCTTTCAAGGGAGCTCATCAAAATGCCCCTCGCTCTCGATATTGCCGGCGTCCAGATTCTTGCGCCGGTTAGCGAAAGTTACGCAGAAATACTTACCCCGGAAGCGGTCGCATTCCTCGCCGACCTGCAGAGAACCTTCCATGCACGGCGGAAGGAATTGCTGACCGCGCGCCAGGAAAGGCAGAAGCGGATCGATGCAGGCGAGAAGCCGGATTTTCTTCCCGCGACGAAGGAGATTCGCGATTCGGCCTGGACGGTGGATGCGCTGCCCGCAGATCTGCTCGACCGGCGCGTGGAGATCACCGGCCCAGTGGACCGGAAGATGATCATCAACGCGCTCAACTCCGGGGCCAAGGTGTTTATGGCGGACTTTGAGGATTCGAGCACGCCGCTCTGGACCAATCTGCTCGATGGGCACATTAACCTGCGCGACGCCATACGGCGCGTCATCTCGTATTCCGACCCGGCATCGAGAAAAGAATACAAGCTGAACGAAAAGATCGCTGTGCTGTTTGTGCGCCCGCGCGGCTGGCATCTCGAAGAGCGGCATATGCTGGTGGATGGCGAGCCGATGTCCGGTTCGATTTTCGATTTCGGTCTCTATTTCTTCCACAATTCCCGCGAGCTTGTGGCCCGCGGCAGCGGCCCCTATTTCTATCTACCCAAAATGGAAAGCCATCTGGAAGCGCGGTTATGGAATGACATCTTTGTGCGCGCGCAGGAGAAGCTTGGCGTGCCGCAAGGCACAATCAAGGGCACCGTGCTTATCGAAACCATCCTGGCCACATTCGAGATGGATGAAATTCTTTATGAGCTTCGGCATCATTCCGCGGGGCTGAATTGCGGACGATGGGATTACATTTTCAGCTTCATCAAGAAATTCTCCAACGATGCGCATGCGGTGCTCCCCGACCGCGCGCAGGTGACCATGACCACGCACTTCATGCGCAGTTATTCCAAACTGGCCATCAAGACCTGCCACAAGCGCAACGTGCACGCCATCGGCGGCATGTCCGCGTATATACCCGTGAAAACCGACCCCGAAGCCAATGACCGGGCCATTGCCCAGGTGCGTGCGGACAAAGAGCGCGAGGCGGGCGACGGCCACGACGGTACCTGGGTTGCGCATCCGGGACTGGTGCCGGTGGCCATGGAAGTCTTTGACCGGCTCATGCCGCAGCCCAATCAAATTGAGAAGCAGTTGCCGGACTACCATCCGACGGCGGTGGATCTCCTCGAGGTTCCACCGGGTGAGATCACGGAGGCAGGGCTCAGGCAGAATGTAGCTGTCGGCCTGGGATACCTTGAGGCGTGGCTGCGCGGTATTGGTTGCGTTCCGCTCTTTAACCTGATGGAAGACGCGGCAACCGCAGAGATCAGCCGTGCGCAGTTATGGCAATGGGTTCACCACCAGGCCAGGCTGAGCGATGGGCGCAGTGTGAATTCACAACTGGTTGAAGAGCTCATCGCTGCGGAACTCGACAAACAAAGGCCTAGGGTGAGCGCCGATCGCTACACCGCTTATCAGCATGCCGCCGAACTCACCCGGCAGTTGGTCCGGGCGCCGCGATTCGTCGAATTCCTGACCCTGCCGGCCTACCAGGAGATGCTGCAGGAGGAAGGATTCGGCGCAAGTTAAAGTTGCCGGACGTGGCGATTATGAATGAGCAGGCGGGACGGCTTTTGTTGAGTGCGCGATTTACCGAGGCGGTCGAATATGCGCGTCAGCTTCATACCGAATTTCGCAAGGGTACCGAGATCCCCTACATGGCGCACCTCCTGGGAGTCGCGGCGCTGGTGATGAGCGAGGCCGGGCGGCGTGTCCCAGTCACCGAGGAAATGGTCATTGCCGCACTGCTGCACGACACAGTTGAGGACCACGGTGGCATGCCGCGCCTCTATGAAGTGGAGGCGAAGTTTGGAAAAGATGTGGCGCGCATGGTAGCCGGGCTTTCCGACACATTCGCTGAAGACCATGAAAAAAAGGAAGGCTGGGAAGAACGCAAGTCCGCTTACATTGAGCGGCTGCGCAGCGAGCCAGACGATGTGCTGCTGATCTCGGCTGCCGACAAGCTTTACAACGCAAAATCGATCCTCGATGACTATCACGAGATTGGCGACGAGGTCTGGGCGAGATTTCATCGCGGGCCGCAACAACAACTCTGGTATTTTGATGAGCTGCTGAAAGCGTTCGATCTGCGGCCGCGCAACCGGATCGTGGACGAATTCCAACGGGTGGTTGAGGATCTCAAGACCCTGGTGAACATCCAGGCGTAAGCCCGCTGCTCCCTGATGTTGGCGTCGACTTGACTGGAGTGACTTCGATATACATCGACTCTAGGGCCTGTTAACACTATTGGGGTGGATGGCGTTGCGAGTGTAAATTCGGCCAGACGAGAGGACGGCCGAAGGCTGTGGCAGGCCCCACCGTCGAGGCCGGCAACGAAGTATGGCCGAATTTACGCCGCAACCCGAAGGGACGGGGCCAGATTTCCCGATTTCGTTGTCGCTCGTCGCTCCAGTGATCGACCACAGCACGCTCCTCGCTTCTAGAACTCGGCAAATCTGGCTCCCGTCGCCGCCATCCCAATAGTGTTAACAGGCCCTAGATACCGAAAACAGCGAATGCTCATTTTATCGTTCACTCGGAATAATGCGAATCTTGTGCCAGAGAACAATCTGGCCACCCCAAAAGTGACTGTCAACGTTCCAAACAGTTCGGCAATTGATTTGACCAGAACAATATGAATGGGAAGGGTTTAGAACTGGACGTTACGATTCCGTTAAGGCATGCTAAAATTCGGTCTGCACTCGAAGGTGAGCGCTTATGGGGATTCTTCCGAATCAGGAGAAGATGGCTGAGCTTCACCCTGAATGAATAGCTGCGATCAAGACCGAACTCAATACGATCCTCAGGAGCAGATACTTCTCAGGGAGCAAAAGGTGCCAGGATTTCCTTGAGTTCATTGTTAACCAGGCGCTCGATGGGAATTATGAGTATTTGACAGAGCGCTTCCTTGGTGCAGAACTTTTCGGCAGGCCCATCAATTACGAGACGGGGACCGATTCTATTGTCCGAGTGAGGGCCAACGATGTGCGCCGGCGGTTGGGCGAGTACTATTCCGACGGCCACGGCGGATCGCGGGTGGTCATTGAACTTGTCTCGGGAAGCTATGTCCCGGAATTTCACTGGCGGGAACCAATCACTGCCGAACTAGCGCCCGCTCTTCCTCCACCAACAGAGTCGGCGATGCAATCGGGAGCATCGCGCGCATCACAGGTTCCAGCCCTGTCAGTGACCACTTCTGAGGCAGAGGCAATGACCCATCGCTGGTGGTTGTTCGCCGGTCTGATCGCGACTGCCCTCGTCTTGGGCTCATGTACGGGCTGGTGGCTGCGGGAACGAACGCTGGATCGTTCCCTGTATCCACTGAAATCTGTGCCGGCGATGAATGTTCTGTGGTCGGAATTTGTCAATCCGCCGCACCAAACGGATATTGTGCTCTCCGATGTCTCTTTCCAGCTTCTTGAGGACATCGAGAAGCGGCCCTTCACTTTGAACGATTATCTGAATCGTAGCTACCTCAACCAAGCTGCGACGCAGGGCTCGGCCTTGGATTTGCAGCCTGTTTGGCTTTGATTGCGTCTAAGAACTTCGGCAACTCGAGTGAATTCAGGCTTGCTGAACGAATAGCGGCCTTGGATCGCATCGGGAACAGGATGCATATTTATAACGCCCGCGACTACTCTTCCGCGCTGGCTGGTCAGGACAACATGATTCTAATCGGTTCACAGTACTCGAATCCCTGGCAACAACTATTCGAATCCCGGCTGAATTTCAAAGAGAACCCGCCGGATGTGAATCCAGGCGCCGTGATCAACAGTTCGCCGAAGGCGGGAGAGCGCTCCATTTACTCGCCTACTGATGCAGTAGGTTACTGTGTGGTGGCATATCTACTCGATCCGGATCGCGGCACCAACATACTTCTCATCGAGGGAACCTCCTCAGAGGCTACAGAGGCCGGTAGAGACTTTCTGCTTTCAGAAGATAAGCTCTCTTCATTTCAGAAGATCCTTCAGGAAGATAGAATGCCGTTTTTTGAAGTTCTGCTCAAGACGTCAGAGGTGAGGGGCACTCCAATTACTGCGTCTGTCGAGGCCTACCGAACGTACTCGGGCCAACCTTGAGCTCCCAATTAGCAGGCAAGTCCACTCCGGTAATTGCCCGGGTTCCTACACAGAAGCTTTGAGTTCGATACATAGCGTGCATATATAGTCTGTGCCGTCCTGAGCGTTTCTGCCTCTCCGGTTGGTCAGCAGACGGACGATGGCAATGCACGGTTGGAGGGCACTGCGGTCAGCACGTCCGTAACAAGCCGACATTGGCTGCAGTGCCGTTCGGCACATCGACATATCTCTATCACGCCTTAACAGGACCGTAACGGCCTACGACAACTTATTCCATTTAAAATGCTCCGCTCAGATTGGATAGCTAAACTGTTTGGAACGTTGACAATGCTTCTCAATCCGTCGAAATTGGCCTGCGGATCTAATATCTTCATTTTCTGAAACGCGAAAATAACTGGCTGAAAATGCTCCGAACGTGAAGGGTTCAAGAGCCTTCATGGGTGAATCCGTGAGTTCTATTCCCCGGACACCGCGGAAACGATGAATTGCAGGCAGCCGGAGTAGAGGTCCCGGTCAAGTGAACGGGAGCAGTGTGCTCACGCAAAATCTAAGTGCGCAATTTCCTGGGAGGCAATATGAGTATACGCAAATGGTATGGGGCCAGCATGGGCTGCATGCCCGGCGGGAATGTAATCGGACGGATGTTTAATCTGCGTCTTATTGCGCTGTGCCTCATCGGTGTCACATTGCCGTTACCCGCGCAGCAATTCGGGGTCGGCACGCCGCAGCCCTCGCTGACGTTCAGCCCCGGCATCATGACCACTCTTGCGGGCACCGGCGTCTCCGGCCACACGGGGGACGATGGTCTGGCATCTGCGGCCGAAATGTCCAACGGCATTCGCGGCATTGCCGCTGACGCTGCAGGTGACGTCTTCTTTGTCGACGACAGCAACTATACCGTGCGCGTCGTCTACGAAGGCGGCGCCACGGCCGCGCAACTGATCACGGCGGCGAATAGCAGCGTCACTTCGCCCCAGGTCGGTTATATCTATGCCGTTGCAGGTATCGAGGGCAGCTCCGGTATGCCCTCGAACGGAGCACTTGGCACGAGTGCCAAGCTGAAGCCTGGCGCGGGATTGAGTATTGATGCTTCCGGCGATGTCTATTTCAGCGACAGCGGCACAAATAAGGTGTGGGTCATCTATGCAGGCGGCTCCAGCACTACAGGGACAAACCTGATTACTTTGGAAACCGGCGTGACCTCGCCGGTGCTGGGCGCCATCTATGCCGTTGCCGGAGGGGCAAGCACCAGCGGCTATGTAGGAAACGGTGTACTGGCAACCTCCTCAAGCGTGGAGTTTCACAGCATCAACGACATGAAGTTCGACTCTGCAGGAAACATGTACATCGTTGATCAGGGAAACTGCGCAATCCGCAAGGTCAGCGCTTCAAATGGATATCTGACCACAATCGTCGGAAATGGAACCTGCGCCGTGCAAGCGAATAACGGTCTCGCCAGTTCAACGGAGCTCGACCAGCCCTACGGAATTGCAATCGACGCAAGCGGCAACCTCTATATTGACGACAAAGGCAGTGTCAATGAAATCAGAATGGTCTACGAGGGCGGAAGCCAAGCCGCTGCTCTTATCACCCTTGAGAACTCGACAATTGCCAATCCCACGGTTGGCTACCTTTACAACGTTGCGGGCGGCGGCAGCAAGACATACCCTTATGGCGGATTGGGCACGTCATCAAAGCTAGGCGCCCCGACGATGGTTGCGCTGGATGCGGCGGGCGATATCTACATTGCCGACAACTCCACGAATCTGATTGATGAAGTCAATACACTTACCGGTGTCATAACTGTCCTTGCGGGCAATGACGCGGCTACCTATTCCGGTGATGGCGGATCGGCGCTCAATGCAAGCATGGACGGAATTCGCTGTGTCGCCGTCGATGCCGCTGGACGCATCTATGTGACCGACGCCACGAATCTGCGCGTGCGCGCGGTGGCGCAAGGCATCGTCCCCTTCGCTAATCAGGCCATCAATACCACAAGCGCGGCGAATACGATTCAATTGATCAATACCGGCAACGCAACTTTGGACTTTACGGGCAGCTCGCCCACGTTTGGCGGGGCCGATCCGGTTGAGTTTGCGGAAGATATGTCTTCTTCTTTGAATACCTGCAACCTGACTCCGCTGGCACCCGCCGCGAGTTGCATTCTTGCTATCACATTCTCGCCAACCACTACCGGAGTGAGTTCCGCCACACTCTCTTATACCACCGATGGAGTCCTCTCACCCCAAACGATGGTTCTGACCGGCGCAACGCTACCTGCCACGACCACTACGTTGCAAACCACGTCGAACGTCATTGTCAATAACCCGGTCACTCTTACCGCAACGGTGACAACTTCCGGATCGGTGAGCCCCACGGGGACTGTTACTTTTTACGATGGTTCAACTGCGCTTGGGAGCTCAAGCCTGAGTTTCGGGGTGGCAACCTTCACATATACCCCCACTGTGACCGGATCGATTTCGTTCACCTCCACTTACTCTGGCGACGCCAACAATGCCGGTTCTACCTCTAGCACAATCTCAGTGAACGTGACAGGCGGCACTTCAACCACGACTACCCTGGCAACTTCGGCCGCTACGGTGAATCAAGGCCAGAGCGTGACTCTCACGGCGACGGTTTCAAGAAGCGACACAACCCCCACCGGAAATGTCGTTTTCAGCTGCGGATCAACGACCCTCGGCACAGTGGCGCTTAATGCTGGAGTAGCAACTCTTTCGACAACCACTCTTCCTGTCGGTACGAACACAGTACAGGCACTCTACCAGGGCAACTCAACCTATGCATTCTCTTCATCCACAGTCACGGTTGAGGTAAATGGCGTGCCCATAATGGTGCTCACTGCCTCAGCGGTATCCGTCAATTTGGGTGTACCGGAAACGCTGACCGCAACCGTAAGCGGATCG
>JASHOY010000428.1 GCA_030038435.1 Acidobacteriaceae bacterium
GTTGCGCGCCGTGGGCGACCGCGCTATAGTCGTTTATCGATATATCGAGTATCGAGAGATTATGCCTAAACGAAAACTGGATCCGTTGCCCACCGCGGCGTTTCAAATCCTGCTGGCTTTGGCCGGGGAGGATCTGCATGGCTACGCGATCATGCGGCAGGTGGAAGAGCAGACCGGGGGGCGCATGCGGCTGGGTCCCGGCACGCTGTACAGCTCGCTGCAGAACCTGCTGGAGGAGCGGCTGATCGAAGAGATCGATGTGCGGGACGATGCGGCGATCCATCAGGAGCGGCGGCGCTATTACCGGCTGACCGCGGCGGGGCACAAGGTGGCGCGGGAGGAAGCGGAGCGAATGGCCGGCGTGCTGCGGGTGGCGCGGGCCCGGAGAATCCTCAGGGGGGATTATGTCTGAGAAGCTCTACGCGCTGCTGCTGCGGCTGTACCCTGCGCGATTCCGCAGGGCTTATGGCGACGAGGCGATGCAGGTTTTTCGCGAACGGCTTCGGGACGAGCGCGGATTTGGCGCAAGAGTGCGGCTGTGGCTCGAAATACTGGCGGATGTGGGACGGTCGGCGCCGCAGGAGCATCGCCGGGCGGCGACGATTCCGGCGCGAGGCGCGTCGGGAGTCCCATCCTTTTATATATTGGAGGACCAGGCGCCGCGGCCAGGGACATTCGTGTTCGGAACGGCGCTGGCGCTGGCGGGTCTGGGCACGTTTACCTTCCTGCTGAACCACGGCGGCAACACGCCGCGTTTCCAGACGATTACTTACGGGACCATGCGGGCCGGCGCGGTGCAATCGGATGCGGGAGCGGGTACGCCACCGGTGGCGCGTGCGAAGGGCGGCGAGCTGGACGTTGCGGAACAGCATCGGGTGATCCAGGCGATCATGGGAGCCATGAACGGTAGTTATCGCGATAAGACCGGGGCGAGAGCCATTGTGCAGGCGCTCTCAACGCGCGAGGCGGACGGCGACTATGCGGAGATTAGCGAAGGAGATATTTTTGCATCGGCGCTGACGACGCAGATGCACGCGATCACGCGAGATCCGGAAGTGACGGTGTATTACACGGCGGGCGCGAAATCGCGGGCGCCGGAAGCGGCGCGACGCATCGATGCGCGGTTTGCGATGACGATTGAGGAGCCGGCGCCGGCGGCAGGAGCCCCGAGCGGGCGATCGTCACCTCCTGCCGTGCGGATGTAGGCGGGAAATTGTGATGAACAGACCGACCGTGTCCCGGGGCTGAGCCGGGATCCGTTAGTCGTGGTGGTGCCTGCGCCACTTCCAGTACTGGTTGTGCTCGGCGTCGCTGCGGCGATCCCAGTCGACGTGACTGCGATGGGTATCGTGCTCCCACTGGACGTAATAGGTTTCCTCGCCCGGCCCCCAGGCGTAGACGCGGCGCGGGCCGCAGCCGGTGGCGAGCAGCGGCATGGTGAAGATGATGGAGACCAGCAGAAGCCGGAGGGATTTCTTCATGCGAAGGTCCTTTCGCGGAGGGTGGGGTTGGTGAACATCGAGTGCCAAGATGCGGCGGAGGGTATGGGGAGTTGTTTCACTTATGCGGATTTGTGGGGAGGCGAAAACCGGCGTGCGCCCTGCATTAGGCTGCGCATTCCTGAGAGCGCGATGCTGCGCGTTCCTCTGAACCGTACGCAACGAGTTGACAGGCCGGCTATCGTGAGGTGCTGCGCAGACGCGAAACGCCATTCCTGACGGGATCGATTTGTTTCCGAGGGCCCTTGCGCGTTGGGCGTACTCCCGCTGTTCGCACCTTTACAGAGATTGCATCTCTCCTATGCTGCACGTGCGGATGCAATGCTTCGATGACCGCGCCTGGATTTTTGGCGATGACGGTCAGGAACGCTCGCGCGGAAGATTCCGGTGTGCGCCGTCCCCCTTCCCAATGCTTCACGGCATCGAGGCTGAAACCGAAAGTATCCGAGAACCGGGATTGCGTCATCTTCAGGCCTTTGCGGGTAGTGGGTCAGTCTGAAATTCTCGCACGCTTTTTGTAAGGGCCGCGCTTCTTGACTTGTGGTTGCGGCATCAGCGCGATCAATTCTTCGATTCTCCACACATGATCCGTGAGTCCCGCTTCCATAGCTGGCGTCACTCGCAGCGTTTGGTGAACCCTGCAAAAGTTATAGAACATGAAGTACAGCGAAACCGCGTGCCCATGGTTTTCAATCTTCTTTGAAAAGGCGTTCGTCAACCGCGTGAAACGCCTCATGTGCATGCGCATCGATAAATTCTGGCGCTCGACAAAGGACGTGCTCACATGATCGGGGTCTGGAACGCCGCTCACGGTTTTCATATCGCAGCCGATGCACGTTGCCGGGCTGTACCGCGCTTCGTTCGCTTCGCTGGCACCGTAAATCTTGTGCAATTGCGCATAGTCGGCATCACCGCCGAAGGCCTTCTCAACAGCGGTCAGATAGGGCTTGTGCGCGTCCGTGGTGATCTGGAGGCGTCCTTTGATCCGAGAAGCGCAATCCTGCATGAACGCAAAGGCTGAATGCTTGCCGCGATCCCCGACATGGTAGGTCACACAGAGCTTGGTATCGGCATCAATCGCGGTCCAGGTCCACACGTCGCCCCATCCGTCTTGCTCGCGCTCTACCGGCACGTTCTTCGCCTTCGCGCCGACGAAGCTCCAAATCTCGTCGCATTGAAGGCGCTGCACCGTCAAATTGCGGACATTGAAGTGATGGTAGTTAGCGCAAGCGCAGCCCATTTCACAGAGCAGCTTGACGACCGTGTTCTTCGCCACGCCAGTGATCCGGACTGTGCTCCGGATGCTATTTCCCTCGCAGAGGCACCGCACAACTTGAGACCTCTGGAATGCCGAAAGCTGTTTCATACTGACCATTATGCTTGAACGTTTATGAATAGTCAAGATGCAAGCATCAACTATTTCTTGCAAGCATAGATGTGCTTGCGTTATTATGCAAGCATGAAAAATGAATCAGGCTCCAGTTCTGAATCTGGCGGCGAGGCGACAGGAAAGGCACGCGGGGGACATGCCCGCGCCGCAAAACTGTCGGTCGAACGCCGCAAGGCCATAGCTCGCGAAGCCGCGAACATACGGTGGAGCGGTAACTTCCCTGTAGCGGTGGGAGAGGGAACGATCAAGATAGGCAACAAGAAGATTTCCGTCGCTGTTTTGTCCGATGGTCGGCGAATCATCACGCAAGCAGATTTCTTGCGTACACTGAGTCGATCTAGGTCGCCGAAAGCAGGAACGGGGGTGTTTAGCACTGTCGACGAACTACCCTTTTTCTTGCAGGCTGAAGTTCTTAAACCGTTCATAACAGACGATTTAATGCAGTCGACGAAACCCATCTTTTATATCACTATGGATGGGGCAAAAGGGGTTGGGTATGATGCGCAGCTATTATCAAAAACCTGCGAGGCTTACCTCCGCTACCGCGATTCTCTTTTGCTTGCTAAGCGTGATATCCCCAAGCGCTACGAAAACACCTTCCTTGCCGCTGACGCCGTCATCCGCAGTTTGGCTGGCGTCGCGATCATTGCCCTTATTGATGAGGCGACCGGGTACCAATATCAGCGTCCACAAGACGCTTTGGCCCGCATTCTTGAGGCTTTCATTGCGAAAGAATTGAGGCCATGGGTGCACACTTTCCCAGAAGACTACTACCGAGAATTGTTCCGGCTTCGCAGCGTCGCGTACAATCCGGCATCCGTTAAGCGACCGATGTACTTCGGTCATTTGACGAACGATATTATCTACGCGCGACTAGCTCCGCAAGTTTTGGATGAACTGAGAAAGCGCGGCGAGAGAACTTCCTCGGGCCGGTTGAAATACCACCATCACCGCAGATTGACGGATGATATCGGTCACCCCAAACTGCGAGAACTACTCTCGTCCGTGGTGACGATTATGAAATTGAGCGAGGGATATAGTGAGTTTTACGAAAGGTTAAATCGCCTACACCCGAAATATAACCAGACACTGAGTCTTCCATTACCGGAACCGAAGCCTGACGCGTCTGGAGATTTGGACTCAACGACTGGGTTTTGAAGTCAACCATCGCGCTTTCGCTGCTTTCCGGGCGATTGCCTTACGTTTGGCTGGCGACAGTTTCTCGGCTCTTGCCTTTCCGCCCTTCTTGCCGCCCAGCTTTCCCAACGCTACCGCTGCCGGATTCTTCCCTTCGTTGGGGTCTAGCAGGGGAGTACCGTCCATGTGTTCGCCGATGGACTGCTCTACGACCCGGAAAGCGTTCACCGCGAAGTCCCGATCCTTGCTTGAGCGGGTAGGCATATACTAATTATGCCATGAA